>JBMNVM010000176.1:0-3613 GCA_050946805.1 Acutalibacteraceae bacterium
GGCAATCCAAAACAAGAAAATCTGTGGCGATGGCAAATTTACAAAAGAGTGTCAGTCTTTAATCGAGAATATGACAGATACAAAGAAAGCGCTCTTGACAACTTCGGGTACCGATGCGCTGGAAATGTCGGCAATACTTTCCGACATTAAACCGGGTGACGAGGTTATAATGCCGTCTTATACCTTTGTATCTACCGCAAATGCTTTCGTTTTAAGGGGGGCAAAGATAGTATTTGTCGATATCCGACCCGATACGATGAATATTGATGAAAATTTAATAGAGGATGCCATAACAAAGCGGACAAAAGCCATCGTCCCCGTTCACTATGCGGGGGTCGGTTGTGAAATGGATACTATTAATGCGATTGCGAAATCTAACAATCTCTTAGTAATCGAAGATGCAGCTCAGGGTGTTATGGGATTTTATAAAGGGAAAGCTTTAGGCTCAATAGGTGATTTGGGATGTTTCAGCTTTCATGAAACAAAAAACTATAGCATGGGCGAGGGCGGAGCCTTGCTTATCAATAATGAAAGGTTTGTCGAACGCGGGGAGATTATAAGAGAAAAAGGCACTAACCGAAGTGTTTTTTTGAGGGGTCAGGTTGATAAATACACATGGGTTGATATCGGTTCATCTTTCCTTCCAAGCGAACTAAATGCAGCATATCTGCTTTCCCAGCTTGAGAACGCCGATATGATAAACGAAAATCGGTTGCAATCATGGAATCATTATTATAACGCATTAAAGCCGCTTGCCCAAAAGGGTGCCATAGAGGTACCTTTTATTCCTAATGAATGCAAGCATAATGCGCATATGTTTTATTTGAAAACAAAGGATATTGACGAGAGAACAAGGCTTATTTCCTATCTTAAAAATAAAGGCATATCTGCTGTTTTCCACTATATTCCCCTACATTCAGCTCCGGCCGGAAATAGGTTTGGGGTCTTTTGCGGTGAAGATAGGTACACAACCAAAGAAAGTGAACGGTTGTTGAGACTGCCACTTTATTATGGTTTATCTGAAAATGATATAGACACTGTAATCCAAGCAGTTTATGACTTTTATAAGTAATTTCTGCTGATTATTATAAAGATAGGGGCGGCATGATGAAAGGTATAATTCTTGCAGGCGGAAAAGGTACGCGTCTTTACCCGATGACACAGGTTATTACAAAACAACTTTTGCCGATTTACGACAAGCCAATGATATATTACCCGTTGTCAGTTCTGCTGCTTTCGGGGATAAAAGAAATATTAATTATTTCAACACCGAACGATATACCACTTTACCAACGACTGCTGGGTGACGGTAAGCGCATCGGAATTTCAATTACATATAAGGTTCAAGAAGAGCCTAAAGGTATTGCGGAAGCCTTTATTTTAGGCGAAGATTTTATTATGCATGACGATGTTTGCCTGATTTTGGGCGACAATGTTTTTTATGGGCAGGATTTTACACGAATACTTAATAATGCCGTAAATAATTTAAAAGGCGCGACGGTTTTCGGATATCCGGTAAAAGACCCGACGGCGTTTGGAGTTGTCGAGTTTGATGAAAACAATAAGGTTATTTCTATCGAAGAAAAGCCGAAGAATCCAAAGTCGAAATATGCTGTTCCGGGGCTTTATTTTTATGATAATCAGGTTGTCGAGATTGCAAAAAATATTAAGCCTTCGGATAGGGGCGAGTTAGAGATTACTGCCGTAAACAATGCATACCTTAAAAAAGGTCAGTTGCATGTTATGCTTTTGGGCAGAGGAATGGCGTGGCTTGATACAGGCACACCTGAGGGGATGCTTAAAGCTGCCGAATATGTCGAAGCGGTTCAATCAAGACAAGGCTTTTATATCTCATGTGTTGAAGAGATCGCGTGGAGAAAGGGCTTTATAAGCACTCAGCAGTTGCGCGAAATAGGCGAATATTTGAAGGTGACTGATTACGGGCAGTATTTGCTATCGTTGGCCGAGGATTAGTGTACAATAATTTTTGATTTTAATTTTGTTTTATATATATGTGTTTCTCAAACCTACATATTTTTAATCGAAGGAAGAAAAGGATATATGAAGATACTTGTAACGGGCGGCGCCGGTTTTATCGGCAGTAACTTTATTTACTATATGTTGAAAAATCATCCGGATTATGAGATTGTTTGCCTTGATAAACTCACTTATGCCGGAAATATACATACATTAGAAGCTGCAATCGAAAATAAGAACTTCTCATTTTTTAAAGGAGACATTACGGACAGAAATTTTGTATTCGATTTGTTTAAAAAAGAAAGGTTTAATATTGTTGTGAATTTCGCGGCAGAAAGTCATGTCGATCGTTCTATTTTAGATCCTGAAGTGTTTTTGAAAACAAATATCTTAGGCACACAGGTTTTGATGGACGCATCAAGGGAATATGGAGTTGAGAGATACCATCAGGTCTCGACCGATGAGGTTTACGGCGACCTGCCGCTTGACCGGCCGGACTTAATTTTCACCGAATTCACGCCGCTTCATACTTCAAGTCCGTATTCCGCAAGCAAAGCAAGCGCGGATTTACTTGTTTTGGCGTATCATCGCACATATAAGCTGCCTGTTACAATTTCGAGGTGTTCCAATAACTATGGACCATATCAATTTCCGGAAAAATTAATCCCGTTAATGATAATAAATACCCTTAAAGATAAATCACTACCGGTTTACGGAAAGGGTTTAAATGTGCGTGATTGGCTTTACGTTGAGGATCATTGTGCTGCAATTGATTTAATTATACATAACGGCACAAAGGGTGAGGTATACAATATCGGCGGCCATAATGAGATGAGAAACATAGATGTTGTCAAGCTGATTCTGGCAGCACTAAAAAAAGATGAAAGCTTAATTACATACGTCAAGGACCGTGCCGGTCATGATATGAGATATGCAATCGATCCGACGAAAATTTATAATGAGCTTGGCTGGTTGCCTAAAACCAAGTTTGCCGACGGTATAAATCTTACTATTCAGTGGTATTTAGATAATACGGACTGGTGGGAAAAGATTATAAGCGGCGAATACAAAGAGTATTACAGCAAAATGTATGAAAATAAAATTTAAGAAGTGATAAATACGAGTAAAATAATTATTAGACCCATTACAAGAGAAGATACCGAAAATATAGTTAAATGGCGCAATTCGCCATCGGTTGTACAAAACTTTATTTTTCGCAAGCCTTTAACAAAAGAAGACCATTTAAAATGGTACGAAACTAAAATCAAAGCAGGAAATGTCGCACAGTTTATCATAATAGAAACCGATACGGACAAGCCCGTCGGCTCGGTCTACTTAAGGGATATTGATAAAGAAAATAAGAAGGCAGAATTTGGTATATTTATCGGCGAGGATTGTGCGCGCGGTAAAGGATACGGAACGGCTGCGACAGCCTTGATTGTTAAATACGGTTTCGAAGAATTGGATTTGAACAGAATTTATTTAAGGGTTTTTGCCGATAATTTAGGAGCAATAAAATGCTATAAAAAATGTGGCTTTAAGCAAGAAGGGGTTTTCCGTGAGGATGTTATAATTGACGGCAAGCCTTATGATATGGTATTTATGGGTCTTTTAAAATCAGAATGGCAAAGCGAGA
>JBMNVM010000177.1:0-3578 GCA_050946805.1 Acutalibacteraceae bacterium
TTACCCTGACTGTCGGGGTACATAAAGGCGGATGAAGCCACATCCACCGTTCGGGGCGGCAACAAGGTAATTAACGGCCGTGTTTCGTTTTCGGCGTATTTATTTAGGTTGTTTATTGAAAGCTTTAAGTTGTCAGCGTAAAAAAAGTCGGTATCAGGCGTCTGCTCAAGCCTGCTTTTATACATTGTAAAAAGGCGGGATGCAAGCTGATTGTTTTTACCAATCAAAACTCCGTTGTTTTCGCCCTTGCCGAGCGACAACTCCACAACTCCCTTAATTCCCACCAGCGAATCACGCGCAAAAAACTGGTCGGCAAAATAATTGTTAATTTCAGCCGAGAAGGTTCCGTCCGCAATCTTTTCAATCGAAACCTTTGGAAGCTGTGCAAGCGTTCGGTTTTCCTGCTGTGAAAACTCCCGGTCGGGAGAGATAATAAACGCGGCGGAAAAGCCGAAAATCACGCAAATAAACACGACAGATAAGGATATGTTCAATATTTTTCTCATACTCATTATCTCTTTAACATAAATTTAGAAGTTAAAATATAAGAACGGGCTGAAGGTGGAATCCACAAGATACGCAACGCATATAATGAAAACCGCAATACACGCAACATCCATTATAACGGCGAATATTTGACTGACTTTATCCTTGTTGTCAGGGTGATACTCCATATCCCCGTTTGGAAGAAGGCGAATTTTTAAAAGTTTGCCATAAAGCTTTTTGGGATACGGTGTTGAGGCAATACATAAAATTGCTAAAAACGGCAGCGTGCGTAAAAACTGATAGGTAATAACCGGTGTTGTAAAGGAGTCTACATTGATGCCGAAAAGTGCCGTAAATTCCGAAATCCCTTCGCTTAGGTTTGTAAACGAGAAAATAATCCAGCCAAAGCCTATAAGCAAAAGCGCATACAAATGCCGCAAAAACTTAGGCAGCTTTTCAAGCAGCTTTAATAAAAAGGTTTTTTCAAGCATTAAAATAGCGCCGAAATATACGCCCCAAAGCACAAAGTTCCAGCTTGCCCCATGCCAAAGACCCGTAAGCAGCCAGACGATTGCTATATTGCGGTACTGCTTTAAAAGTCCCAAACGGTTTCCGCCAAGCGGAATATACACATATTCCTTAAACCATGTGCTAAGCGACATATGCCATCTTCGCCAGAACTCGGTAATGCTTGCAGATATGTACGGATAGTCAAAATTTTCAAGGAATCTAAAGCCGAACATCTTGCCAAGACCTATTGCCATATCCGAATAACCCGAAAAGTCAAAATAGATATGGAAGGTGTAGAAAATCATAACCATCCAAGCGCCAAGACTTGTTTTTTCAAACCCCGCCGAAGAGCGGCAGTATTCGTAAATCGCCGCCGCAGCATCCCCCAAAAGAACCTTTTTGGCGACACCCGCAATAAAGCGCCGAACGCCTTCCGCGAAAAGGTCGATGTTTTCCCTTCGGCTCATCAACTGGTCGTCAACATCACGGTAACGGACTATCGGACCAGCTATCAGCTGCGGGAAAAGGGTTACATAGGTGCCGAAGGCGATGAAGCTGCGCTGCACGCCGGTTCTGCCCCAGTAAAGGTCGATTGTGTATGACATTATCTGAAAGGTGTAAAACGAAATGCCAATCGGCAAAACAAGCCCTTCGATTATCGGCAAGGATGAAAACTGCGGAATAAGCCTTAAATTTCCGATAAGGAAATTCCAGTACTTAAAGAAAACAAGCGCCGCAAGATTAAGGGAAAGCGAGAGTATCATATACATTCTGGCTTTTTTCTTGTTTCCATCAAGGTGTTTTGCAATTAAAAGTCCGCAGACGTATGCCGAGGTTATCGAGGCCAGCATTACAAGTATGTAAACAGGCTCTCCCCACGCATAAAAAAGAAGGCTTGTGAAAAACAGCACAATATTTTTCCATTTTCTTGACGGAAAAATATAATAAAGCAAAAGTGTCATCGCGAAAAACGCGAAAAGAAAAATCAGTGATGAAAATACCATATTTATTTACCGAAAGCCTTTTCAATATCTGAAATTATATCATCAACATCAGGAGAAACGGCGTAATAAACATAGCTTCCCTTTTGGCGTACTACAGCTTTTTTCAGTGTTTCAACATCAATATCGGGATATGCCACACAGTCCGCTATTTTGGTGTCAATGCGAGCCTGTATGTATTTCATAAGGGTATCGCTGTACGAAGTATCCTTCATTTTGAAAATACCTACGTCGGTAATCACTTTGGGGTTGCTTTCATCCATATAAACACAATATTTTTCGACCTTTGAAAAGTCGGGGTACTCGGCCGCGTCTCCGTAGCAGGAAATAATCAAATCCTCGTCAAGGTATTCTCCCAAAACATCGGAGGAGGAGGTATAAAGCGACCCTTCGGTCAGCTTATATTTTTCAACTATTTCGTTTACAACCGCATCAACGTCAATATCCTTCACCTTATCGGTGCCGCAAGCGGTAAAGGTGAAAGAAAATGCCGCGATTATAAGTAAAAATGCAAGAACCCTTCTCATAACTATCCCCTTCTAAATCTTTTTTGCAGTTTACACAAAAACACGCGATAATTTTCAAAATTATATATCAATACATTACAACACAATGCTATCACAATTATACATAACAGTCAAGCAGGATATTGATTGAAAAACAGAAAAATACAGGTAAAAAACAATATTAAAATAAAAATTATTCCTCTTTTGTATATTTCCTCTCTTTCAGTATATGACAACGCCAAAAAAGATTGAATTTTCTTAATTTACCCGCCAAACGCGCAAGGGGCTGATGCAAAACAGCCCCTTAAAATTTCAGATTATTATTGTATCCAGCCTTTTTCACGGATTTTATCTATCAGCTCTGCCGCATCCTTTGTAGTAATAACAAATACCTGATCATCTGTAGTGTATATATTCAAATGAAAATTATCCGCTTCATACTTTAATATCCGCTGAATCGGCAGCTGCTCTAATCGGTATGGCTTTTCATCAAGCGAAGCAAACAAAAAACCATCATCAAAAAGATAAATATTACAATTTACAACCTTATTCCCAAAATTAAAATTTCCGTTTGTTTTATAAAAATATGGCGATAAAAATTCTTTTTCAAGCTGGGCGTATTTGGAATTTATTCGTTTATTATGAATTTTAAGGAAAATCCACATCATAATTGTAAATAAAACATAGGAAAGCAGTCCCATAAGAAGCGCATCTTCTGGGTAAATAAATAAAATAACAGTAAATACGGCAACTCCAAACATTATACCCACAAAAGCGGATAGTTTTAACTCCAAATTCTCCAAAATACAGTCACCGCCTTTTTATGTAACTCTATTAAATATACTATTATAAAATACGTAATAATAACCCCGCCGAAATCCGGCGGGGTTAATTTATTTTATAAATATTTTACTTAAAACCTAATCAAGAATTGCGAAGGGCAAGTTTTGCCGGCACATAACCTTGCCTTTAAAATTATTGTACGCTTTAATCAAGCGGCTTCATGGTCGGGACGATTTAGGACATCGTTTCAATTCTTGCTATAACCCAACATAGTTCAAAATAAGTCGCAAAT
>JBMNVM010000178.1:0-3490 GCA_050946805.1 Acutalibacteraceae bacterium
AACGCCCAAAAATTCAAGAATATTTAAGAGATTTTTGTATCAAATATAGTTTTAAGATATAATTTATTGACAAAATAAAATATTTAATATAAAATCAAACTGTATATATGTCATTTGTGAACGGGTGAGTTGCAGGTTGAAGAATTTTAAAAGAAAAATCGAGTTGTATGCTGCCCCGATTATCTCGGTAAAAGATAAAAGCCGCGCTGCTTTTCAATCACATGTCAGAATTATCGATGATAAATTAGGGATCCTGATGCCTGAAACTTATCTCCCGATTACAGACAAAACAAAGCAAAGCCAACGGCTTTTTGACTGGGCCTTGGAAGAGACTGTTTTTGCAATACAAAATTTAAACAAGCGAAATATTCATTTTGACTTTTTCAGCATATATATGCCCCAAAAGGTTCTTGAGGATGACGGTTGTATTGAGAATTTTGTGTCTTACATTGAAAACAGCAAAATATCTTTTGACAACCTCGCTTTGGAGATTTACTCCGATGTTTTGTTTGACAAAAACAGCAAGTCCTATAAAAACGCCGAAAGCTTACGAGATAAGGGTTTTAAAATTTTACTTTTAAACTACGCAAGCGAAAACTACCCGATTTCCAAAATTTCATATATACCCGCTGATATTCTTTGTCTTGATGAATTTATTGTATCCTGTATTGCCTCAGGCGATAAAAACGAATACGAATATGCCATGTCGGTCATAGAACTGTCAAAAAATTTAGGCAAACAGATTTATTGCAAGCAAATTGACAATAAAGATTTATACGACAGTTTATATGAATTTATCGATTTTGGCTGTGGAAAATTTTTTGGAAATTACGTAAAGCACAGATACATTAGGTTAAGGTGGCTTCCAAAAATTTAAATTTCCCGTTTTGGCGCGAAAGTTTTCTGCTTTATGTTAATAAGGCAACATTTGGGTTAAAACACAAAATCCCGCTTTTTTAAAATTTGCAAAAATTTCCTTGAAACACATATATATTATATTTCCGGAGGGTCTGCTTTAATATTGATATTTTGCGGCTGCAAACAAGAATACCGGTCTTTTAAGACGTTTTACTTTAAACATTATTATAAATATATACTCAATCACCTATGACAGCTCTCTTAGCGGATTGAATTATTATCAAGGAAAACATTCGGGAATACTGCTTTAACAGTAATGCCACTAAACAAAATCAATCTGCAGTAAAAGAGGTGGAATCGGGACTATGATGGCATTTGAACGAACAAAACTTGAAAGATCGGTAGCAAAGGTAACCAAAACCACACTTATTATGAAGGCTACCGGCATTACCGCCGCAGGTTTGGTTGTAATTATCGCGGTTACGTATATTTTTTCGATATTTTTGGATTATTCGGGTAACTTTACGGTAAGGCTTGCCAGCCGTCCGGGAAGTTTGGCCTTGTCCACAACCAGCGATTTCAGTGTTATGACCGAAAGACTGAAGGCAAGACCCCTTTCGGGTGCAAACAACATATCCGTGAATGACCTGCCGAGTGATTTGGACAAATACGAAGGGGAGCACGGCACCCGGAACTATCTTGCCTTTACCTTTTATTTGAAAAATGTGGGGGAATTGTCCTGCACTTACAGCGCTCAGATAAATATTACAGAGGTTACAAGGAATGTTGACGAGGCAATAAGAATCAGGGTTTACTACAACGGAGAATATCAGGACTACGCCAAGCCCAAAAAGGATAATTCGGGTCCCGAGATAAACACCGTGCCCTTTTATTCGCAAACGATTGCATATAAGATGCTTCGCCCGGATTTCAAGTCGGGTGAAATTGATAAGTTTACAGTCGTCATGTGGCTTGAGGGGGATGATCCCGATTGTGTGGACGAACTTATCGGCGGCGTTATAAAGGCCGATATGGTTTTTAACATTGTAAAAAGAGACCAATTGGTATAACTCAGCAAAATTATGCTGATTTATATAAAAAATTATTTCCGGCCAAAAAGCAAATATGGAGGTTTGTTTATGAAGAAAAATAAGCTTGTAATCGCAGTTGTTATGCTGCTGATTTCGGCAATAACACTGACCACAGCATCATACGCATGGTTCACCATGAGCAACACGGTTTCTGCTAACGGTCTGTCGCTGACGGCAGCCGCTCCCGCGAATGTTCAAATTTCACTGACCGGCAATGAAGAAAACGATGCGGATTGGATGACAGAAGTCGACTTGACTGCACCCGAGTTCAAGTTAAGACCGGTTTCAACCATTACCGCTTTAGAAGGTTCTTTCTTCGAGCCCATTTCCAATGATGTTTTAACAGCATCCGGCTTGGTTAACGAAGAAACCGAAGGCGATATTTTCAGGGCCATTCCCAATCCGCCTTCCGGCACAACTCAGTATTACTATGATATTCCGCTTTATTTCAGAACAAAGGGTACATATTCAATCGATTTAACTCTTAGCGGATTGAATGTTGAAAGCGATGAATTGAATAAAGCAATCAGAGTTGCTTTCTTGAATACTGCTAAAACCGGATATTCAGCAGGAGAAGATGCATTAATCTTCTCATCAACCGGTGAAGCTTACAACGCTGCGGTAGATACCGATGAACTCGGAAACTTCGAGCCTTTTACCACAGCTGATGGAAAGCTCATTATTAATGTACCTGTAAATGCTGAAAATCCAAACTTATATGGCACTAAAGTTGGAATCACTTTAAGAATTTACTTGGAAGGCCAGGATCCTGCCTGCGTTGTTGATAACGTACTTAATTCACTCGCACTTAGCTTAACATTCACCGGATCCGAAGTTACACAGTAAGTAATTTCTAAGCCGAACGAAAAACTTTTAAAGTAGTTTTCAAAACTAAGCAAAAAACTTTTAAATCGAATTGGGGTTTTGGCCGGAAACCCCAATTCAATCGGCTCGGCGTTAAAGACGGCTTTAAAGGCAAGAAATTTTCTTGCCTTTAAACCCATTTTTAACAAGATGGATTAAATCTGGTGGAGGTTTATAAAATGGAAAATCAGGCCAAAAGCAAAAAAAGTGTATTTAAAATTATTCTTGACGTAGTTGCCTGGATTGTCGTTATCTTTGCCACTATCATTACGATTTCGGTTTTTTCTTCCCAAGCGAATGACGGAGTGCCAAACATTTTCGGGAAAATTCCCGTTACCATTCAATCCGATTCAATGGCTCCGACCTTTAAAGCGGGAGACCTGATCATTGATAAAAAAGTAACCGATCCCGGTAAGCTTAAAACTGGTGATGTTATAACATTCTGGACAGTCATTCAAGGAAAGCATGTTTTAAACACCCACAGAATTGTAAGCATAAACAATGACGGCAGCTTCGTAACGCGCGGTGATGCCAACGACAGCGATGACAATGTCCGCGTTTTACCGCTTGACATTGTAGGTCAGTACACAGGCAAAAAAGTAGGCGGAATAGGATCTTTTATTGACTTCTTACATTCTCCATCAGGCTTTTTATTCTTTGTTGTTTTACCGTTGTTA
>JBMNVM010000179.1:0-3478 GCA_050946805.1 Acutalibacteraceae bacterium
AAATGTGATGTTGACCTATTTTTTTCAGAAAAATAATACTTTTTTTAATTATGAAATCTTAAATAAAATTATCATGAACATAATAAAATGCACCCCCGAAAGTATGACCTTTTGGAGATGCATTCTATATAGTAAAAAGGAAAGGCAAAATTAAGTATAAATTCTATAAATATATTTTTTAACATAACCGAATTGTTTAGTTCGGATGAAAAATCTTGTGCCGATTAGTTTTCGCAGCAGTTCACTAATATTAAACACCGGTAAACCGATTATATAGCCTACCCTATAAATGGCATTACCGTTTTAACGTCTTTGAGGTTTATTAATTTAAACCTCTTTTTTATTGACAAATTTTTGGAAAGTGATATAATGTAGAAAGTGTCTCATTTGAGACAGTGTGAGGTGATGAATATTAAGGAAATATTTTTATTAAACGAGTTGTCTGAACAAGAAAAAGAAAAAGTAAAGTCCTATTTTGCAGATGTAAAGTCTTTTAAAAAAGGCGAGCTTATTTATTCTACCGACGTTTTCCCGAACGCCATTGGGTATGTTATTGAGGGAGAGGCGGTTGCCGTTACAAACAACACGGGCGAGGTATTTATGAAAAGCTTCCACCCCGGCGATGTTTTCGGCGCGGCCGCGGTTTTCGGAGACAATCAACAATTCGTAAGCACAATTATTGCAAAGACGGATATGAAAATATTGTTTATAAGCGAGGAAACATTAAAGGATATTTTTATCTCCGTACCGCAAACCGCTTTGAATTATATAACCTTTCTCTCCGAAAAAATACGGTTTTTAAACCGAAAGCTGAATATTATCTCCTGCACCACCGCCGAGGATACCCTTTACAAATACCTGTGCGGCATAAGTCAGGGTGATGATTTTGTTAAACTGCCGGTCAGCATGACCTTGCTTTCCAAAATGCTTGGAATAAGCCGTGCCACCCTTTACCGCAGTTTTGACGCGCTGGAAAGCGACGGCAGAATACAACGATACAAAAATAACAACATAAAGGTGATTAAAAATGAAGAAAATTCTTAGTTCGTTTATGGTAATGATTTTAATATTCGCTCTTTCGGCCTGCGGCAGCGAAGCTAACACCAGCAGCGCCGAAAAGCCTGAGAGCAGTACACCGACAAAGCTTGACCTTGCGGTAAATGTTTACGGTATTAGCGGCCCCACAGGCATGGGTCTTGTAGACCTTATGCAAAAGGCCGAAGCCGGTAACGCAAATCTTAAATACAATATAAAGCTTGCAGGCGATAACTCCGAAATAATAGCCAAAATCTCTAATAAAGAAGCGGATATTGCCGCGGTTGCTACCAATGTTGCCGCAACACTTTATAATAGGACCAACGGCGGTATAACCGTTTTAGCGGTCAACACCGAAGGCGTTCTTGCGGTTGTAGCAAAAGGCGAAACCATAACCAGCCTTAAAGACCTGAAAGGTAAAACGGTATACTCCACCGGTCAGGGCGCAAACCCCGAATACATTATTAACTATTGCCTTAAAGAAAACGGGCTTGAGGTTGGAAAAGACGTAAAGGTTGAATATGTCTCCCAACCGCAGGAGCTTGTTACCAAGGTTGTAACAAACGAAAAGGCAATCGTAATCGCGCCGCAACCGGTCGCAACCACTATTACCGTTAAAGACCAGAACGCGAAAATTGTGCTTGATATGAATGATGAATGGAACAAAGTAACCGACACCGGCCTTGTCATGGGCTGTGTTGTGGCTCGAAACGAGTTTATCGAGAAAAACCCCGAAGCCATTGAAATTTTCCTTAAAGAGTATGAAGAGTCCATAAACTTTGTAAATAAGGATGCCGATTCAGCTGCCGCGCTTTGCGAGAAGTACGGAATTGTTTCCCCCGCAGCGGTTGCTAAAAAGGCTATACCCTACTGCCACATTGTTTTCCAAAGCGGAAAGGAGATGAAAACCAACCTGTCCGCATACCTGAATTTCCTGTTCGAGCGCAACCCCGCAAGTATCGGAGGTGCTCTGCCGAATGATGTCTTCTACTACTCAAAAAAGTAAGCGGATATTCAAAAAAGCCGCAATAGCGGCAATTTGGATTATTCTTTGGCAGATAGCCGCATTACTTTTAAATCAGGAAATCCTGCTGCCCTCCCCCCTGTCCGCGCTTAAAGCCCTGACAGAGCTTTTAAAAACCTTAAGGTTTTACTTAGCTGTTGTGTTGTCCCTTACAAGAATAGCCGCGGGCTACATTCTCGGGGTTATTGCCGGTGTTTTGGGGGCGGTGCTGTCTTACCGTTACAAATTATTCAGTGAACTTTTCACCCCCGTTATCAAGGTTATCAAGGCCGTTCCGGTAGCCTCCTTTATCGTATTGGCATTTGTATGGTTTAAATCCTCGCAGCTTCCGATATTCATCTCCTTTTTAATGGTTCTGCCCATGGTTTGGGAAGCGGTTTATATAGGTCTTGAAAATATTGATGTCAAATACCTTGAAATGGCAAAGGTTTTTCGCCTTAAGCCTTTAAAAACTTTTTTCGAGGTAAAGGTTCCGCTTATAATTCCGAATTTTCTCTCCACAGCGCTTACCGCCATTGGGTTTGCCTGGAAATCCGGCATAGCGGCGGAGGTAATCTGCCGACCTTCAAGCTCGCTTGGAAATATGCTTCAAGAATCACGGCTTTACATTGAAATGCCGGAAGTTTTTGCGCTGACCGCCGTAGTGACGCTTCTGTCTGTACTTTTCGAAAAGGCAATAAAGCATTTATTAAGGGGATATAAGTATGATAAAACTGAATAACATTACCTTTTTATACGGCGATAAAAAGGTAATTGAAAACTTTTCCCTTAATATAGGCAAAAGCGAGCGAATTTGCATTTACGGCAAAAGCGGATGTGGCAAAACAACCCTTTTAAGACTGATTTTAGGGCTTGAAAAACCCCAAAGCGGAGAAATTATGAAAACTCCGGACTTAAAGGCATCCGCGGTTTTTCAGGAGAACAGGCTGCTGCCGCAAAAAACCGTTTTTGAAAACGTTAAGCTGACGGCGGCGGAAGGTGCAGACATATTGTCCTGCCTTGAAACACTTGGTATTAAAGATTATGCCAACAAAAAGCCCGCTGCCCTTTCGGGCGGCATGAACCGAAGAGTTGCGATAGCAAGAGCGCTCTTAGCCGAATTTGATTATCTGGTGCTTGACGAACCCTTTGCGGGGCTTGATGAGAAAAATACCATAGGCACCGCGAATTATATAGACCAAATAGCAGGTGAGCGACCTATAATTCTTGTAACACACTCGCTTGCCGAAGCGGAGCTTTTAAAATGTAAGGTTATATGTCTTGACAATTCTTAAAACCTTAAAATATCGCAACCGCACTTATCTTTTTAAATGATAAGTGCGGTTGTTATTTATTTATGAATTATTACTTTTTATTGTTTCAAAACCTAAATCCCATATTATACGTATTTACCGTATATCCTCTTTAATCGAAAAATCA
>JBMNVM010000180.1:0-3450 GCA_050946805.1 Acutalibacteraceae bacterium
AAAACACCTCAAATATAAAATTTGGCATTAATTTTATCGACTTTGTTACGATATATAAATTATAAAGTATAATTAGGCGGTGAATTATCATGGATAACAATATGGAATCTATGTTGGAAGTTTATTTATTTGAAGCAAATGATTTGCTTGAACATCTTGATGAAATTTTAATCAATTGCGAAAAGGCAAATTCCTTTGATACAGACAGCATCAATGAAATTTTCCGAATCATGCATACCATAAAGGGTTCCTCTGCTATGATGCAGTTCAACGGCCTTGCGACAATTTCCCATAAGGTAGAGGATCTGTTCTACTATGTACGCGAAAATGGGATTGATGAGAAATACAATGAAGAACTTTTCGACCTGATGTTCCGGTCGAGCGATTTCATTAAGGATGAAATCGCAAAGGTGGAAAATAACGAGCCGCTTACTACAGATATCGGCACTTTTGAGCAGGAAATTAATGATTTTCTTAAAAAGATTTCGACAGGCGAATCAAGCGAAGGCGCGGATGAGCCGGCAAAGCAGCCAGAAGGAAAACAGGCTGAACCGCAGCCGCAGACACCGCCGGCACAGCCGGAATCCGCCCCTAACCAGGAGCTTCCAAAGCAGACGCAGGCCGCCGCAGAGCCAATTGTGTTTGATCCGGAATATCCATATGCCGTCCGTGTGTACTTTGACGAAGAGACAGAGATGGAGAACCTCCGTGCCGTTATCCTGATCAATGCGATTAAGGATGTTTACCAATATGTGAAATACCAGCCGGACGATATTGAAACGAATCCGGCCAGCGCGGAGGAAATCATCAAAAATGGTTTCGTGATTTTTTTCAAGGACGAGCAGGGCTTAAAGAGCGTCTTGAAAATCATTGAAAATTTTGTTTATACGAAAAATTATACCGTGATCAATAAGCCGGATGATACAGCGCAGGAAAAATCCGGTGAAAAAAACGCGAGCGCACAGGATGAACAAAATAAACAGCAGGCGCAGAATACGGCGCACTCGGTGGTTAAACAGAATCTTATTAATGTAAACCTTTCAAAGCTTGATAATCTGATGGACCTGATGGGTGAAATCGTCATAACGGAATCCATGGTTACCACCCCTCCGGCCGGGCAGAGCGCCGCGGTGGACAATAATTTCACCAAGGCTTCCAGGCAGCTGCGGAAACTGACGGACGAGCTTCAGGAAATTGTAATGTCCATCCGCATGGTCCCGATTTCGGGCGTGTTTCATAAGATGAACCGCATTGTGCGCGATATGAGCAAGAAGCTGGATAAAGACGTCCAACTGGTTATGATCGGCGAGGACACCGAAGTCGACAAGACGATTATTGACAACATCGGCGACCCGATTATGCACGTTGTGCGCAATGCCATGGACCACGGCATTGAAACCAAGGAAGAACGCGCCCAGACAAACAAACCGCCCAAGGGAACCATTACCCTGTCGGCACAAAACACAGGCGGGGAAATTATCATTACCATAACGGATGACGGCAAAGGAATTGACCGGAAGGCTGTCCTTGAAAAGGCAAAGAAGCAAGGCCTTGTGAAAAGACCGGAATCGGAGTATTCCGCAAGAGAAATCAATAACTTCCTTCTGATGCCCGGGTTCTCGACCAACGAAGTGGTGACGGAGTATTCCGGCAGAGGGGTCGGCATGGACGTTGTTAAGAAAAATGTCGAAAAAGTCGGCGGCGACGTTTCCATTGAAAGCGAGTTTGGAAAGGGAACCAAAATACTCTTTAAAATCCCGCTTACCCTCGCGATTGTGAACGGCATGAAGATTTCCGTCGGCGAAACGGTATTTACCATTCCGATTAATAATATCCGGCAGTCCTTTAAGGTGGATCAAAGTGCGATTCATTATGACACGGATATGAATGAGATTATCATGGTTCGAAACCAGTATTATCCGGTTGTCCGCCTGCACAAGGTGTTTGGCATTGAGACGGAAATTACGGATATCAGCAGCGGAATTGTTATCTTGGTTGAAACACACGAAAAGTCGTTCTGCATTTTTGCAGATTCGCTTTTAGGCGAGCAGCAGGTTGTTGTTAAATCCCTTCCGTTATATCTTAATAAATATAATGTCAAGGAAACCGGCATTACCGGCTGCGCTATTCTGGGCGACGGCAGTATCAGCCTGATACTGGATATACTCAACCTTTACAATAACAATTAATTTCCTTTACCCGAAGGATTAAACGCGGAGGAAAACGATGATACGCCTGACAGATAAAGAATTTAACGATATTGTTACTTATATAAAAAGCAATTATGGCATTAATCTTACAAAGAAAAGGCAGCTGATTGAATCCAGGATGCAGGCTGTCCTGGTAAGCAAGGGCTTCACAAATTTTACGGATTATTTTAATCTGGTTAAGCAAAACAAGTCCGATGAAGTTACGTTGATGCTCAATAAGCTGACGACAAATCATACGTATTTCTACCGGGAGCCTGCTCACTTTGAATTCATGAGGAAAGTTTTCCTTCCGATGCAGGAAAAAACAAATACCCGTAAAGTCCTCCGTATCTGGAGTGCCGGCTGCTCTTCTGGGGAAGAAGCATACACGACCATCATGACGATGATGGAATACTTCGGTATAAAAAAAGCAAGCTGGGATTTCCGGATTCTGGCAACGGATATTTCCTTGAAAGCAATGGAGGCTGCAAAAAACGGGGTTTATGGTGAAGAATCGTTAAAAGAGCTTCCCAAAACGTGGAAAATGAAGTATTTTAATAAGCAGGGGGACGAATATTATGAACTGAAGGATGAAGTTCGGAACCAGGTTATTTTCAAGCGGCTGAATCTTATGGATCCTTTTCCGTATCAACAGCCTTTTGATCTGATCTTTTGCAGGAATGTTATGATCTATTTTGATCAACCCACGAAAAACGCTTTGATCAATAAATTTTATAATGCATTAAAATCAGGCGGTTATCTGTTTATTGGGCATTCTGAAACGGTTCAGAGGGACACATCCCCGTTCATATATGTTGAACCTTCAATATATCGGAAAGGATAATTTTAGATGCCGATAAATCATAGGGTCAGAGTTCTTATTGTTGATGATTCGCTTTTTTTTCGCACGGCGTTGCAGAAAGCGCTGCTGAATAATCCGGATATCGAGATTATTGGAACCGCGGGAAATGTGGCGGAAGCAGAGAAAAAAATAAAGGAATTATCGCCGGATGTCGTTACAATGGATGTGGAAATGCCGGATAGCAGAGGAACCGATTTTTTAAAAAAGCTGCTCCCTGCACATCCTTTGCCCGTCGTTCTTGTAAGCTCGCTGGATATTGGGATTTTTGAGGCGTTGAGCGCAGGTGCTGTTGATTTTGTTCAAAAGCCGAATTTGAAAAGTAGTGAGGATTTCGCTGTTTTTTCGCAGGAACTCAGTCAAAAGATAAAAGTTGCTTCATCCGCAAAGGTAAAGAAAACG
>JBMNVM010000181.1:0-3418 GCA_050946805.1 Acutalibacteraceae bacterium
CCTACCCTTGCAAATGAAATGGGCGCTTTGCAGGAGCGTATCACATCAACCAAAAAGGGGTCTATTACCTCAATTCAGGCGGTATACGTCCCTGCCGACGACCTTACCGACCCCGCACCTGCCACAACCTTCGCACATCTTGATGCCACCACCGTTCTTTCAAGAAGTATTGCGGCGCAGGGCATATATCCGGCGGTTGACCCGCTTGAATCGACCAGCCGCATCCTCTCCCCCGACATTGTCGGCAAGGAGCATTACGAGGTGGCAAAGGAAGTTCAACGAATCCTGCAAAGATACAACGAGCTTATGGACATTATCGCCATCATGGGTATGGATGAACTATCCGACGATGATAAGCTCCTTGTAAGCAGGGCAAGAAAAATTCAGCGTTTCCTCTCCCAGCCCTTTTTTGTTTCGGAAAAGTTTACCGGAATACCCGGAACCTATGTGCCGATTAGCGAAACGGTCAGAGGATTTAAGGAAATCATTGAAGGAAAGCATGACGATTTGCCCGAGTCCGCTTTTCTGTTTGTCGGCACTATTGATGAAGCTGTAGAGAGAGCAAAGCAGGTGCAAAAATGAATACCTTCAAACTGACGGTGTCTTCTCCCGACGGGGATAAATTCAAAGGAGATGTAGTAAAGCTTGATGTCAGGGGTGTTGAGGGCGAGCTTGCCATTATGGCAGGGCATATCCCCTTTGTAACCTCCATTGTCAAGGCACCTTGCACTATATGGCTTGAGGACGGAAGCAAACGCACCGCCATGGCCGACGGCGGACTTTTAACCGTCGATAAAAACGGCGCTACACTGCTGTCCTCTTCTTTCAGGTTTGATGAATAAAAAAATATAGGCTGCCGACTTAAAGTGTAAAAATTTAAATCGGCAGCCGGATTTATATTTAGGAGATTAAAATGAAAAGCGGTTTTAAAAAGGCCTTAGAGCTGTTTTGGACATTTTTTAAAATAGGGGCTTTCACCTTCGGCGGCGGTTATGCCATGATCCCGCTGATTTCAAGCGAAGCGGTAGAGCGAAAAAAATGGGTAACCGATGACGATATACTTGAAATTATCGCCATTGCCGAGTCGACGCCCGGGCCGATTGCCATTAACTCTGCCACCTTTGTGGGCTACCGGGTCTGCGGTTTTTGGGGTTCGTTTTTCGCGACCTTAGGGGTGGTGCTGCCATCCTTTGTTATTATTCTTGCCATATCCTACATTTTGGCAGAGTTTCGGGATATTAAGGCAGTTCAGTATGCTTTTGAAGGGATAAGGGCGGGCGTGCTTGCCCTTTTGGCGAAAGCTTTGTGGACTATGTATAAAAAATGCCCTAAAGGCGCTGTTTCATATTTGCTTATGGGACTGTCATTTATCTTGACGGCTTTTTTCCAGATTCCTGTCTTGGCGGTTATTATCGGCTGCGCGGTTTTCGGTCTTGTTTCCTCCATTTTAATTAAACGGAGGGAACAGGAATGATTTATCTTGATTTATTTTCGACCTTCCTTAAAATCGGTGCCTTTACCTTTGGCGGCGGCTATGCAATGCTGCCGCTAATCCAAGAGGAAGTGCTTGCCCACAAATGGATGGAGCTGCCCGATATTATCAATTTTATCGCGGTGAGCGAGAGTACACCCGGCCCGTTTGCGATTAACATCGCAACCTATGTGGGCTCCCAAACCGGCGGGATTTTGGGCGCGTTTTGCGCCACGCTGGGGGTTGTGCTGCCGTCATTTGTGATAATACTTATTGTAGCAAGGTGCTATGAAAGGTTTAAAAACAGCACTGTTGTAAGCGGATGTATGAGCGGTTTAAAGCCCGCGGTTATCGGGCTTATCGGTTCGGCCGCCATATCAATCGCCATGACGGTCTTTGCGCCAGCGGGGATCGCCCTTACGGTTTTTAGTACCGCAAAATTTTACGTTTCGCTTGCGATTTTCATTATTTGCGCCATTTTAGCCTTTAAAAAGGTACACCCCATTCTTATTATCTGCCTGGCGGCATCAATCGGCATTATTGCGGGGTATTTGTTATAAATATAAATGTTAAAACCCGAGATAGCTTTTGCCGTCTCGGGTTTTTCAGGATTTCTTAAAACTACTATTTAATTGGTACAAAGTAAGATTTCTACCGGGTTCTGCCATTAATGGTTCCTTCTATATAATAATTTACAGCTAAATTCCCATCAAGATCAACAGTAAAAACACCAGATAAAGACTTATAGCGTGCTGCTGATGTTTTATCAATCATTTTATCCAATTTTTTGATTAATTTATCTCCGTCAATTTTTACATCCAAATTATAACCGGTAAAAATAAATCTACTTCTGTTATTGTACGCTACTATCTTACCGTCAAACCGTACATGTACTGCTATAATTTGATTGCTGCGTTAACCGTCAATATGCCTTGAATAAACGAACCTGTAATCGCTAACACTCACAACAGTTTCATCATAGGTATAAAAAGAGGATTTTTTGCAGTGCGCCTTAATAAAATCCTCTGCTATTCCCGCGCTTGCTCCTGCGGAATTTTGTTTTCCCTATCATACTGTATTTTAAAAAATGCATAAAGCAACTCTCCGGTCAGACTGTCATATTCTAAGTCCACACTGCGGTCATCTGAATTATACACATATATTTCACGTTTACTTTTTCCCGATTCGATGGACTGCTTAACCTCTTTTAAATTAGCTGTATAGGTTTTACCGTTGGCATGTATAGATTTGGTTTTTTTAGGAGGTTTTGCTACTTTCGGCTCATCATCACCTTCAAAAATACCGGTTTTTGCGGTTTGGACACTGCCGAAACGGAGTAGTCATTCGTTTTTGATTTACTATTCCTATTTTTAGATACATTTACTGTTTCTAAAGGCAGGGTATCATCTATATCAAATGGTAATGACGTATTGCCGGCAATTTTATTCTCTTTTGAATCTGATTGCTGTGATGTGTTTTTATCAATTTCAGGTTCTTGTGAAAACAACTTGGTTCTATTAAATATCGTAAACCCAATAAGTAATAAAATTAATGCAGAACAGAATAGTACAATTATTTTCTTCTTCATATTAACACTCCATTCCGCTGCTGAATGGTGGCACAACAGCTTGCTAAGCTCAATCATTATGTAACAAGGAACATAACAGAGAACAATTCCCATGTTAAGTCCCTTGATACTGTGAGGATGTTTATTTTACTTTGATGTTTTTATTTTATTGGCACATAAAATGCTAAAAAATCGGTGCGTTCTTCTTGAACTACGTCAACACTATATCTCATTGCCAAATTGCCATCGGGATCAATATCAACAGTTTGACATGTAACCGTGTAACTCACCATTTTAGGATGTCTTTTTTTAATCATTTCGTCTAATTCTTTAGCTAATTTATCACCGTCAATTTTTACATTTGTATCAATGCCATCAAA
>JBMNVM010000182.1:0-3413 GCA_050946805.1 Acutalibacteraceae bacterium
CAGAAAATGCGAAGACCTTCGAGACAAGCCCCCCCTGCAGATACGTGAACTCGGCGTACGTCTTTCCTTTGTGCCGGAGGACAGGCTTGGAATGGGTCTTGTAGGAAACATGGATATTATCGACAATATGCTGCTTAGAAGCTACCGCAAGGGCAAATCGATTTTCCTTGAAAAGAAGGAACCCAAAGACCTTGCGATGCACATAATAAAGGATCTTGAGGTTGTAACCCCGGGAGCGACTACGCCTGTAAGGCGGCTTTCGGGCGGAAATGTTCAGAAGGTGCTTGTAGGGCGTGAAATCGCTGCTTCGCCCACTGTTTTAATGGCCGCATATCCCGTAAGGGGACTGGACATCAACTCGTCATATACCATTTACAATCTTTTGAACGAGCAGAAGAAAAACGGTGTTGCCGTTATATTTGTGGGCGAGGATTTGGACGTACTTATCGAGCTTTGCGACAGAATTATGGTAATCGGGTCCGGCTCCATTACGGGAATTGTTGACGGCAGAACCACTACAAAGGACGAAATAGGCATTTTGATGACAAAATCGGCCAATTTCGCGGAAGACAAAAACGAAGGCAAGGAGGAAATCCTTTGAAAACTGCTGCAAAAAAGCGCCGCGGTCAGCTCTTTCATATAGTAAAAAGAGAACCGCTGCCGTGGTATCGCAATTTACTGATACGTGCCGTTGCGATAATTATGGCCATGATTGTTTCGGGCGTTGTAATCATGTTTTTAACTTACAAAAATCCGGTTGAGATATATTTGTCAATGTTCAGCGGCAGTTTCGGACTGCCGATAAGGGCATGGAGCTTCTTCCAAAATTCGGCCATTCTGCTTTGCATTTCGCTTGCCATTACTCCGGCCTTTAAAATGCGCTTTTGGAACTGCGGCGCGGAGGGTCAGGTACTCGTAGGCGGACTTGCAACCATAACGGTCATGATGTTTTTAGGTAACAAGCTTCCCCACAGCCTGCTTATTATCGTAATGATTGCCGCTTCAATTCTGGCAAGCGTAATCTGGGCTATTTTGCCGGCGATTTTTAAGGCTCTTTGGAACACCAATGAAACCCTTTTTACACTTATGATGAACTATGTAAGTATTCAGTTGGTGGCGTTTTATTTAAAGGTTTTTGTAAAGAACGGCTCGGGCGTGCTTTCTCCCATGCCGGAATACGGACTGCCGGTAATTTTCGGAAAGAGCTATTTATTAAACATTATAATTGTTGCGGTAATTACCGTACTTGTCTACATATATCTTAAATACACAAAGCAAGGCTATGAAATTGCCGTTGTGGGCGAGAGTGAGAACACCGCGAGGTACATTGGAATAAACGTTCGAAAGGTAATTATCAGAACCTTGTTCGTTTCGGGCATGATATGCGGTCTTGCGGGTCTTTTGCTGGTGGGCGGCACCAACCACACTATCAGCACTACCACCGTAGGCGGCAGAGGTTTCACCGCCATTATGGTTTCATGGCTTGCGAAATTCAACCCGATATACATGGTATTTACTTCACTGCTTATAGTTTTCCTCCAAAAGGGAGCGCAGCAGATATCAACCGATTTCAGAATCCCCAGCGCCATTTCCGACATTGTTACCGGAATAATTCTTTTCTTTATAATCGGTTGCGAGTTCTTTTTGCAGTACCAGATAAAACTTACCAAAAACAGAAAGGAGAATACCTGATGTTATCTTTTCTTGTCAGTGCGATACGGCTTGGTATGACCTTTCTTTTCGGCTCGACAGGGGAGACCATAACCGAAAAATCGGGGCACTTGAATCTCGGTATCCCCGGTGTTATGTGCGTTGGAGCTTCCTGCGGCTGTTATGCCGAATATATCTATTTTACCATTGTAAAAAGGAACATAAATCCTTTTCTGGCAATCGTTATCCCGATAATTGCAACCGTTCTTGGCGGTGCGCTTATGGGTCTTATATATTCCTTTCTCACGGTAACCTTAAGGGCAAACCAGAACGTTACGGGACTGGTGCTTACAACCTTCGGTGTCGGAGTTTCCAACTTCATGATTGATAAGACCGGCCCCGTATACAGCAAGGGAAGCAAGTTTTTTACGGCTCCGCTGCCCTTTGCGGATAAACTCGGCTGGTTTGGCGAGCTGTTTTTCTCCCACGGAATTTTAATCTATCTGGCAATCGCCATAGCGCTTGTTGCCTCATATGTGCTTACCAAAACCAGAATCGGCCTTAATTTAAGGGCTGTGGGCGAGAATCCGGCAACGGCGGACGCGGCGGGTATCAATGTTTCGCTTTACAGGTACGCGGCTACCTGCATCGGCTGCGGAATTGCGGGGCTTGGCGGTCTTTCGTTCGTAATGGACTACCTCCACGGCAACTGGGAGTACATAATCGATGCTATCGGCTGGCTGGCAATCGCGCTGGTTATTTTCACGGTCTGGAAACCGAATTTGGCAATTATCGGCTCTATTGTTTTCGGTGCTTTGTATATTGTTAGCAGCTATATTACGGGTGTCAGCTTCGCAAACAAGGAGCTTTGCAAAATGCTGCCTTACATCGTTACGATTATAGTGCTGGTATTCACAAGCATTATTGATAAAAAGGAGAATCAGCCCCCTCAAAGTCTCGGTCTTTGCTACTTCCGCGAAGAAAGATAAAGTTTTGCTTACATTTTATTGTAAAGTGTGGTATAATATAAAAAGAACAATGACTGTTTGCGTTAATTGTTCCATGCGCGGCATGATTTGCTCGTTTTGAGTGAATGGTTTGTATTATACATAAATGGCGGTAAGCTAAACGCTGTGGCGTTTTATTTGTGAATCCGCGGGTTTCCCGCCTTTTTATGATTATGAAATACAGTATCTTGCCGCAGAGCGGGTTTCTGTCGGCAAAATACTGTATTTTTTTTAATAAGGAGATATAAAATGTATGCAATTAACGACAAGATTATTTACGGGCAGACGGGTGTTTGCGTTGTTGCAAATATCTGCGAGAAGGAGTTTATCAAAGGGCAGAAAAGGCAGTATTATGTTTTAAAGCCCCTATATAAGGAAAACAGCACCATTTATGCTCCGGTTCACAGCGACAAGGTTTTCATGCGCCCTTGTATCAGCCGTGCTGAAGCTGAGGAGCTGATTTCTGAGATCCCAAAAATAATGAAATGCCTTGCCGAAAAAGAATATTCAAACGAAGAATACCGCGGATGCTTTTACAGGCATAACTGTGCCGACCTTGTAAAGCTTACTTTACATATTTACAGAAAAAAGGAGACCGCACGCAAAAACCGCAAAAGGCTTGGGTTTTCGGATGAAAAATATATGCTTTTAGCCGAGAACCTTCTCTTTGGCGAGCTTGCTTGTGCGTTGGAAATACCGCTTGAGAGCGTAAAAGAGTATATTGAAAAGAAAATAGGGAATAAATAGTAAAAAAAT
>JBMNVM010000183.1:0-3404 GCA_050946805.1 Acutalibacteraceae bacterium
AACGGTTTCGGTAATTTAAAACAGGATCTTTAAAAACATTTACCTAATTATACCAAATATTATTATGAATTACAACTACGATAAAATCAATAGAAAAATAATATTATTGCTTTTGTACCCTCAATGCGGTATAATTTATAAAAATCTTTGAGTTTCCAATAAAGGACGCCGTTTATGCCTAAAGAATACATCACCACCAATGTTTACTGTCGCCGCAGATTCGGGGGCAAGGTATATAAGCTCTCATTATCTGCCGCCGAAACCTGCCCTAATCGCGACGGAACGTTGGGCGTTGGCGGATGCAGCTTTTGCTCGGTCGGCGGTTCCGGAGACTTCGCGGCACCAGCCAATTTGCCGCTTTTGAAGCAGATAGAATTTGCAAAAAAACGGCTTGGCAAGAAGGGCGAAGGGCTTAAATATATTGCATATTTCCAAAGTTTTAGCGGCACATATGGGGATCTTTCAAAGCTTGAAAATATTTATACCCAAGCGGCGCTTTTGCCCGAAATTGTCGCCTTGTCAATAGCCACAAGACCCGACTGTCTTAGCTCACAGGCGCTTTCAATGATAGAACGCCTTACAAAAATAAAACCCGTTTGGGTTGAATTGGGGCTTCAAACTGTAAACGAAGAAACCGCAAAACGCATCAACCGCTGTTTTTTGAATAATGTATACGAACGGGCGATGAAAGACCTTTCAATGCTTGATGTTCACCGCATAACCCATGTAATTTTAGGTTTGCCCGGCGAAGATTTAAGTGATATGTTAAAAACCGTCCAATACGCAGGTAAATATACAGACGGCATTAAGCTGCAGCTGCTTCACGTACTTAATGGAACTCCGCTTGCCGAAAGCTACAAAAGGGGCGAATTTAATACACTAACGCCTTTTGAATATTACGAAACTGTAGCCGCCGCTTTGGAGATCCTGCCGCCGCAGGTGGTGGTTCACCGCCTTACGGGTGATGGTGCTAAAAAGGATTTAATAGCGCCCTTATGGAGTGCCGATAAAAAGCGGGTGCTTAATGATTTAAACAGGGTACTTCGGCAGCATGGCATTGTACCCGCAAAATAAATAGAATTTTCTATATACGTAAAAGGTAATATTTTAATTAAAACGCTTCATATTATTTAACACCACTTTTACAAAACAGAAGGTGATGCTTTGAAAAATATGAAACGTTTTCTGCCGCAAATTGCGTTTTTGCTTGTTATATGTACAGTTTCCTTGATATTACACCAAAATTTCATAAATTTTATTCCTACTTCCGGTAGAGCGCATTCCCGCCGCCAGGTTATTATCGACCCTGGACACGGCGGATTTGACGGTGGAGCAGTGGCGCATGACGGAACGGTTGAAAAGGATATCAACCTGAAAATCGCCCTTTGCCTTGCCGATTTACTCAAAAGTACCGGCTACGATGTGATTTTAACGCGGGATTCTGATGTTTCCACAGATGATTCGTCAGCCGAAAGAATAGGCTCGCGCAAAAAAAGCGACCTTAAAAACCGCCTTGAGCTTATGAAAAATTACCCGGACGCGGTTTTTGTAAGTATTCATCTGAACAAATTCACAACAAGCGCCGCTTCTGGTTCGCAGGTTTTTTACAGCGCAAAATTCCCAGAATCCAAAGTTTTGGGGGATAATGTTCAAAGCTACATAGTAAAACTCTTGCAGCCGCACAACAGGCGGGTCAACAAGCAGGCCACCTCAAGCACTTATCTGCTTTACAACGCAACCATTCCGGCAATACTTGTTGAATGCGGTTTTTTAAGCAACAGAGCAGAGCTTGAACTGCTTAAAAATGAGGATTACCAGCGAAAATTGGCATTTTGCTGTTTTTGCGGAATTAATGATTATTTTGGAAATAAAGGAGTAAAAAATAATGCCGGCTAAAGCCAAAACGGTTTATATTTGCAGCGAATGCGGATTCGAATCCCCAAAGTGGACGGGGAAATGCTTCGGCTGCGGTGCGTGGAATACTATGCAGGAGGTAACGGCGGCTGTTACGAAGGCGCCTGCCTCCGCTTTGAAAAGCATAGGTTTGGCAGTCGCAAAACCTTTATCCGAAATCAGCTTTTCGGATGAGCCGCGATATGTTACCGGCATATCCGAGCTTGACCGTGTGCTTGGCGGCGGTATTGTAAAAGGTTCGATAGTTCTTTTAAGCGGCGACCCGGGAATAGGTAAATCGACCATACTTCTTCAAATATGCAACGCTTTGCAAAAGCGCCTTAAAATTTTATATGTTTCGGGCGAGGAGTCGGCGGCGCAAATCAAGATGCGGGCAAAAAGAATCGGCGTGGTGGGGGATACGGTTTCGGTCATGACCGAAACCGATACATTGGCTGTTTGCGAGTACATAAAAACCGCCAAGCCCGACCTTGTTATGATTGACTCTATCCAGACGATGCAAATCCCTGAAATTGCTTCATCTACGGGAAGTGTCGTGCAGGTCAGGGAATCTACCAATATGTTGCTTCGCACCGGCAAAAGTCTTGCAATTCCCGTTTTTATCGTTGGCCACGTCAACAAGGGCGGCGAGATTGCCGGCCCTAAGGTTTTGGAGCATATTGTTGATGCTGTGCTTTACTTTGAGGGGGAACGCAACCAGTCGTACAGGATTTTGCGAGGAATTAAAAACCGCTTCGGCTCTACAAATGAAATCGGTGTTTTTGAGATGACTGAAACGGGGCTTAAGGAGGTTCAAAACCCATCCGCAATGCTGCTTTCCGGCCGCATGAGCGATGTTCCGGGTGGCTGCATTACCTGCGTTATGGAGGGGACAAGACCCATTTTGGCAGAGGTTCAAGCCCTTGTAACACCAAGCGGATTCGGAAATGCCAGAAGAACCGCCACCGGCTTCGATTTTAACCGCTTAAATCTTCTTTTGGCAGTCCTCGAAAAAAGGCTTTCCTTGAATTTTTCCAACCTTGATACATATGTAAATATTGTCGGTGGAATGAGATTGGACGAGCCTGCGGCGGACTTGGCTGTGGCAATGTCGTTAGTTTCGGGGCTTAGGGATATAACCATTGATGAGAATATAATTGCCTTCGGGGAAATCGGCCTTTCGGGGGAAATACGCTCGGTGCCGAGGGTAAGTTCAAGAATACATGAGGCGGCAAGACTCGGCTTTACAAAGTGCATTTTGCCGAAATCGTCTTTAAAACAGATAAGCGAATGTCCGGCGGATTTAGAGCTGGTCGGAGTCAGAAGCCTTAAAGAGGCTATTGCTGTCATCAAATGACGGCGTTTTGTAATAGGGGCAGCCGTTTTCATTTGCGTTTACAGTGCCTAAAATCTCCAGGCTGCAATATCCGTCCTTTTGGAATTTGCATTTTTCAGCGCATTGTATTAAAGACATTATATTAACCCCTTTATAATATCGTTTTATTATTCTT
>JBMNVM010000184.1:0-3387 GCA_050946805.1 Acutalibacteraceae bacterium
ATATTTTATCCTGTCGGCCAAGACAGGTTTTTCGCAAATAAACTTATATACCGCCGCTATTTCGTTTCGGTCGGGCGTTATGGGGGCTAAGTCGGTTTCCCTGCCGCTCAAAAAAGCTTCCCACCGCGATAAATCGGCAAACTGCTTATCATCATCGGTGCCGTTCATTCTAAGCGACTTTATATAAACCGATATTTCGGTCTGTCCGTTATAACTGTTTTCCTCGACCGTAACCGCCGTATCAAGTATATCCCCCTCTTCAAAACAGAAATTTTCGGGCGATACGCCAAACAGCAATCCGCAAAAGGAATTTTCTCCTTTTGAGAAAACAAGCCTTAAATGCCTGCCGTTTCCGATTGGGATGATTTTTTTAAGGGTTACCCCGTAAATTCCGAACACGGGCACCTGATTCTCATGCCCGAAGGGCTCGAGCTGCTTAAGCGCCACTGCAAGCTCGGGTGTTAATGCCGATATGTTAAGGCGGCAGTCTATATGTAAAATCGGAGGGATATACTCTGTATTAAAAGCGTAATCATTGATTTTTTGCCTGAATAAGGGGATGTTTTCGGCCGGCAGGCTGATGCCTGCCGCTTGGCTGTGGCCGCCGAATTTTGTTAAAACTTCCGAAGTGGCGGCTATCGCATCATAAAGCGAAAAGCCTTCTATGCTTCTGCCCGAACCGCTGGCGGTACCGTCCTCATCAACCGAAATGAGTATTGCGGGTCTGCCGTATTTTTCGGCAATTTTGGCCGCTACTATACCCACAACTCCGTGGTGCCAGCCTTCTCCTTCGCAGACAATTATCCTGTCGTACTTATAATTGTTGTTTTCAATAAAGGTTATGGCCTGCTCGTAAATTTTCATTTCAATCTGCTGACGTAAGGCGTTTTGGCCGTCCAACTCGTTGGCGATTTCCAAAGCCCGCATCATATTGTCGCAGGTCAAAAGCTCTACTGCCCTTTCGGCCTTGCCCATCCGTCCGGCGGCATTTATTCGCGGCACCAGGCCGAAGGCTATGCGGGATGAATTAATTGTCTTTTGCCCCATACCCGACACATTAATCAGAGCAGATATTCCGGTTTTGGGCGATTGTTTCATTTTAAAAATGCCGTATTTTACAATACTGCGGTTTTCAAGGGTCAGCGGCATTACGTCAGCTACCACCGCAAGGGTTAAAATATCGGCAAAATAGGGCAACAACTCTTCAGGTTCCTTGTTTTCAATCACGCAAATAAGCCGAAAGGCCACCTGCGCACCGCAAATTTCCTTAAAAGTAGAGGGGCAATCCTTCCTGTGGGGATTGACTATGGCATCGGCCGCAGGCAAAACAACGCCGGGCAGATGGTGGTCGGTAATGACAAGATCCATGCCAAGTTCCTTAGCAAGCGCCGCTTCTTCAATGGCGGTAATGCCATTGTCGACCGTGATTATGAGATTGACATTCTCCGA
Source organism: Acutalibacteraceae bacterium (assembly GCA_050946805.1). Taxonomy (GTDB): domain Bacteria; phylum Bacillota; class Clostridia; order Oscillospirales; family Acutalibacteraceae; genus UBA737. The sequence continues at coordinate 1,450 of JBMNVM010000184.1, forward strand.
AGCAATTTTTCTAACCGCTTCTACATTCATTCCGTAGCCTTCGTCGAACCTGTCGGGCAGATAGTATATACAGTCGGCTCCGCGACTTAAAAGATAGCTGTAAAGCAAAGCGGTGGCCACGACACCGTCGCAGTCGTAATCGCCGTAAACAGCTATTTTTCTGCCGTCCTCAATAGCGGCATTAATAATATCCGCCGCAAGAATAATATCCGCCGTTTCGCGCGGGTCCGAAAAAAACGGCTCATCCGATAAAAACTGCTCCAAATCCATCGGGTCGGTATACCCTCTTGACGAGGCGATAAGCGCCACAATCGGATCAGCATCACAGTCTTCCGACAGTTTTTTGGCAAGCTGCTTGTCGTATTCTAAGACACACCATTTTTTAAACGCCATAATCCACACCCCCTTTAAACTTTATTTTAAAAATTACAGTATATTTTTTAGTTCAAGTAAATTTGAAATTACATACTTTGAAAAGTATTTTCCCGTATCTCCCGACGGGTTGAACCAGCAGGTGTCAATCCCCGAATTAATACCACCTAAAATATCCGATGTCTGGCTGTCCCCGATTATCAGGATTTTAGAACGATCCTTCTCATCTATGTTTTGGATGCAGTAATCAAAATATTCCTTTTCGGGCTTTTGAAAGCCTGTATCCTCCGACACAAAAACCTTATCGAAATAAATATCCAATCCGGATTTTTTAATGCGGTTGTACTGAGTAAAGGCAAATCCGTTAGTTGTGGCATAAAGCTTATAACCCTTGTTTTTTAAATAGGATAAAATCTCATCCGCGTAATCCATTTTATAATAGCCTTCGGAAAGGCCTTTACAGTAATCGTCGCATATGGCTTTTGAGTCCCTCTCTTCCCCTAAAAGCGAAAGCAGGGTTTTAAACCTGCCTTCGAATATACTTTCCTTAGGGATTTCGCCGCGTTCAAACCTTTCCCAGAATGAGCGGTTTATGTCTGAATACAGTTTTACCGTCTTATCATCAGACGGCAAAGCATACTTTGAAAGTACCTTTCTTACAGCCACATCCTCCGCCTTGTAAAAATCAAGCAGCGTATTGTCAATATCAAGGAAAAGCGAAGTATACATTAAATCTTACCTTCCAAATCTTTAATATAGGCCTTAAGCTCTTCCCCGATTTCCGGATGTTGTAAGCCTACCTCTATGTTCGCCTTTAAAATTCCGAACTTGTTTCCCATGTCGTACCGAATTCCCGAAAAGTCAACCCCTATCATTCCCTTTGTGCGGGCAACCTGCGCCATGGCATCGGTAAGCTGAAGCTCTCCTCCGGCGCCAAGCGGTGTTCTTTCCAATATTTCGAATATCTCGCTGTCCAGAACACAGCGGCCGAGTATCGAATAATTCGAAAACTTCTTTTCAAGTGGGGGTTTTTCTATCATATCGGTAACATCGAAAATTTTATCCTCGATTTTCTCAACTTTTAGCGAGCTGTACTTTACGATAAGCTGATCCTCAACCTCTTTTATGCCGACAACGCTTTTGCCGTATTTCTCATAAGCCTCGCAAAGCTCTTTGATTGCCGGAATTTCTCCGATTATAACATCATCCCCGTAAAGCACGGCAAACGGCTCGTTTCCGACGAATTCCTTGGCACGCAGCACCGCATCGCCAAGTCCCCTTGTTTCCTTTTGACGGATATAATAAATATTTGCAAGATTAGCTACTTTTTCCAAGGTTTCAAGCATTACGGTGTTGCCGCGGTTTTTAAGCATTTGCTCAAGCTCCACCGAATGGTCAAAATGGTCTTCGATAACCCCTTTGCCCCGATTGGTTATTATCAGTATATCAGTGATTCCGGCATTTACCGCCTCCTCGACTATATACTGAATTGCGGGTTTGTCGACAATCGGTAGCATCTCCTTTGGCAATGCCTTTGATGCCGGCAAAACGCGGGTCCCAAGTCCT
>JBMNVM010000185.1:0-3383 GCA_050946805.1 Acutalibacteraceae bacterium
TTTTTAGAGCCCAAAATCGTCGGCGGAAAGATAGGTATTAACCCCTTATTTCTCCTTATTGCCATGTTTTTAGGGATTCGAATCTTCGGTTTTTTCGGACTTATAATTTTACCTGTCACATTTATTGTTGTATTTAAATATTATAAGAATGAGATGGAACAGGAGACATCTTAAATGTACAAAGAGAAATTCAGCACGCCAAACACTCCTGTGTATTCAAACAGAACGTGGAGTGGAAAGAATGGGTTGTTTTATTGCAACAGAAAGCATTACCTATGCGATAAAGGCCAGAGACCTTTTAAGAAAAAATAATTATCGGGTAAGGATAGAAAAGAACACCGGCAAAACACAAAAGGGCTGCGGATACTTAGTCGCAGTGGAAAATAACTGCCAGTCGGCGGTTAATCTGCTTAAAAAAGCCGGAATTAAGGTACTCGATATTACCTGAAAACAAAAAGGGCGTGAAAACGCCCTTTATTTTTACCAATAGATTATAACGCCGGACAAAACGGCAGAAAGGAGCCTTGGAATGATATATTTTGATAATGCCGCTACTACCGGCGTCAAACCACATAGGGTTATACAGGCGGTAAAAAATGCGCTTGAAAACTACAGCGCAAATCCCGGGAGAAGCGGACACGAAGCATCGTTAAAGGCCGCGGAAGCGGTGTTTGCCGCCAGAGAAAAATTGGCCGATTTTTTCGGGGCGGAAGGGCCGGAAAACGTTGTTTTTACTATGAACTGCACCCACGCGGCTAACTGCGTTTTAAAAGGCGTTCTCAAATACGGCGACCATGTGGTAGTATCCTCTCTTGAGCACAACGCCGTAATGCGACCGCTGGTAAAAACAAGGGTTCCCTACAGCGTGGCGGAAGTTTCACTTACCGATGACCGAAAAACCCTTGCGAATTTCGAGCGAAGCATAAGACCCAATACAAAGCTTGTCTTCTGCACAGGCGCGTCAAACGTTTTCGGAAAAATATTGCCGATTGAAAAAATCGGGCAAATGTGTTTTTCAAGGAAAATACTGTTTGCGGTTGACGCCGCACAGACTGCCGGTGTGCTTCCCATTGATATGAAAAAAATGAATATAGACTATCTTTGTATCGCTCCGCACAAGGGGCTTTACGCGCCAACCGGAGTAGGTGTACTGATAGCCAACCGGATGGTTTCCGAAACTCTTATCGAGGGCGGAACCGGTACAAACTCCATAGAATTGCGCCAGCCCGACAGCCTTCCCGAGAGGCTTGAAAGCGGTACGATTAACGTGCCCGGTATCGTGGGCACCGCCGCCGGAATTGATTATGTCAACAACATAGGTCTTGATAAAATCTACACTTCCGAGCTGAATCTTATAAGCAGGCTATATAGAGAGCTTAGAAGACTTCCGCAGGTACAGCTGTACACCCCCGAACCGACAAAAGGCCAGTATGCGCCTCTTTTATCCTTCAATGTGCGCGGGATCCCGAGTACCCGCTTGGCTGATATGCTGTCGGAGCATAATATTGCCGTAAGGGGAGGACTGCACTGTGCGCCCATGGCTCATGCCCAAATGGGAACGCTTGAGAGCGGCACTGTCCGCGTGGCGGTCGCGACCTTTAACACTGAAAGGGAAATCGATGTATTTCTGTCGGTTTTAAGGCAAAAAATCTTAAAAATTTAACAAATTTATATTGAATTGAGTGCAATTTATATGTTAAAATAGACTGAAATACATTAAAGTAGAGGAATGTTTATTTTGGACAGTTTAGTAAGCGCCATATACTCCCTTTGGAACCAGATAATATACGCTGTTTCAAATATCAGATTTCCCTTTGACATTATAGACATACTTGTAATTTCATATATAATTTACAAGGCCTTTGGCTTTTTGCGTGAAACCCGTGCGGGACAGCTCGTAAAGGGTATTTTAATCCTGCTTATTATGTATCTTATTTCGACATGGTTCGACCTCGTAACCCTTAAATGGGCGCTTTCTAAAGTGGTGGACTCGGCCATTATTGCCGCCGCTGTTATCTTTCAGCCGGAGCTTCGCCGTATTCTTGAAAGGGTGGGGCACACGAACTTCAGAAGGGGCATGTTGCTTGACAGCGAGACTTCGGCCCTGTCCGAATGTATTGACCAGGTAAGCCGCGCGGTGGGTGTCATGCAGGAAAAGCGGATTGGCGCGCTTATTGTTTTTGAGGGCAAAACACAGCTTGGCGAAATTATTAATACCGGCACAATTATAGATGCGGCTCCGTCGGTTTCCATGATAAACAACGTATTTTTCCCCAAGTCGCCGCTGCATGACGGTGCCATGATAATTCGTGACGGCAGATTGTATGCGGCCGGGTGTATTCTGCCTTTGACCCAAAGGGAGGATATAAGCCTTCAGCTTGGAACCCGCCACAGGGCGGCTATCGGAATGTCCGAAAACTCAGACGCGGTAGTTGTGGTGGTGTCTGAGGAAACGGGCAATATTTCCATTGTTTCAAATGGCGTAATCAAAAGGGATTATAATGCGATCTCAGCGGGTGCCGAGCTTCGCAGGCTTCTATTGGCAAACGAGGAACAGGAGAAGAAGTCTTCGCTTGCTGCGGTTTTAAAGAAGATTAACCCCTTTAAAGGGAAGGCCGAAAAAGGAAAGGATGAAAATGAAAAATGAGCGTTTTAAATTCTTTTTCACTCAAAAAATTAATGCTTAGCAAACGTTTCATGGCTTCATTTTCGATTTTGACGGCCTTTGCGCTTTGGCTTGGAATTACAATAAGCTTAAAACCATCCATGACCCGCACCTTTTCTGATATGACGGTTACTATAAACATGGAAAACACCTTTGCCGCGGAAAACCAGATGAATATTATAAACGACATATCTGAGCAGAGATTTACGGTTGTGGTCAGAGGGCCGAATTCGGTAGTCAGTGTGCTTTCCCCGTCGGATATAAACCTGTACGCTTCGGCGGCGGCGGTTGACGCTCCCGGGGAATACAAGCTTGTCGTTGCGGCGGCCAACAGTACCGCCAATTCGAATTACGAGATATTAAGCATCACCCCGTCAACCATTTCGGTCAGCTTTGACTATATGGAAACGCGGGAATTCACAATAATGCCGCTGGCTGAAGGTGCCACCGCTGTTGAAGGCCTGATAGCCGAGTCGGCGGTAGTAAGCGGCACCGAAAGCAACACCATAACAATCAAGGGACCGCGTTCGGTGGTAAACAATATCGAAAAGGTTGAAGCAAAGGCTGTTGTCAATCAGGCGCTCAAGTCCAGCAGTACCTTTGATGCCGATATTGTGCTTTATAATGAAAAAGGCGACACAATCGACCCGAAAAATTTGACACTCAGTACCAATAAGGTAAAGGTAACGGTACCGATTTCCAAAAAGAAGACCGTTCC
>JBMNVM010000186.1:0-3329 GCA_050946805.1 Acutalibacteraceae bacterium
GGCGTAGATATTAAGCTGTTCGCCGTAGGCCTGTTTTAAGGAGTTCGGGTCATCTGTGCGGTCGGTTTTAAAGTCTAATATCACAACCCCGTCCTCCTCTACAAAGCATACGTCCACCGCGCCTTGAACAATGATTTTTTCGTCCTTAAATCTTTCGTTAAGCTGCGGTGCTATGCGTGTTGCCGGAAGCTCGGTTAGAAATCGCATTTCCCTTTTAACCGTTTTCGCTTTTGAAATGCGCTTAAATATATCGCTTTTAAAGAATTTTTCCAAAGCGGGAATGTTGACGGCCTCGGCCTCGGTCTCGCTAATAAACTGCCATTCGCGAAGCCTCGCAATTTCCTCTTTTGGCGTTTGCCATTTTGAGAAATCGAAAAACTCCATGACCTTATGCATGGCGGTTCCGCGGCCGCTGGCGGTAATTCCGCCATCACTCATAAATGACGGAAGGTTTGAAAAGGCGTACTTTTCGCTTTCCGCTTTGTTTGCAATAGCCGAAACCGATGCTTTAGACTCGACCGAAAGCAATTCCTCATACGGGTATTTGAAGGCTATATTTTCCCGTACCGCCTTTGCAAGCTGCTCGTCAAACTCGGCAGAAACGGGTTGCGGATTCGGTTGATAATCGGGTATGGTTTTACTGTCAATAATATTAACCGAAATTTTGCTTTCGGTTTCCCGGCAAATAATTGCCGTGCCGTTTCCACGAAGCTCTTTTCCGCTTGGATGAAGCATTAAAGCTATCATCATCCAGTCAAAATAGGATTTGGTTTTATTCCACAGTCCAGATGTTATTTTGCAATCCTCCGCCAATAACAATGAAAGCGTACCGTCAATTTTACTCTCCAAATTTGAAACGGTACCCGTAAAGTGCAGAATATCCTGTGTTCGGGTCATTGCGACATAAAACAGCCGCAGCTCCTCTTCAAGGGTTTCTTTTTGAATTTTATCAAGTATTGCTTCGCGGGCTATTGTCGTATAACGGGTTTTGTCATTCTCGTCATAATATTTAAAGCCTATTCCGAAATCGGTTGTATAAATGGTTGCCTGCCTGCTTTCGCTGATGTAAAAATCAGAAGCGGTGTCCGCTATTATGCATACAGGAAACTGCAAACCCTTTGAGGCGTGTATGCTCATTATCCTGACAGTATCCTCGCCCGAGTCGGCTACAGCCGATTTAATGCCGCTTTCACTCTGCTTGGCAATGTAATTAACAAAGCCGGAAATTGTGGCGGTCTTTCCGCCGGCATATTGCTTTGCGTACTCGCACAAAAGCAGCAGGTTATTTTTGCGGCGGCTGCCGTCGGGCAAAGCGGAGACGGTGTCCAAAAATTCGGTTTCTTCAAGCAGAATTTGCAAAAGTTTCGGCAAGGTGTTTGTAACGGCGTAAAGGCGGAATTTTTCAATGGTCTTCAAAAACGCCTTAACCTTTTTGTCGCCGTTTTTTGCCGCCAGACTAACCGCCGAATAAAGATTTCCGTCCCGCTTTTCAATGCGAAGATTCGCAATTTCTTCCGCTGTAAAGCCAAATATGGGCGACATCATGACCGATAAAAGCTCCACGTCGCTGCATGGATTGTCAATTACCTTTAAAATGGAAAGCATTACGGCAATTTCGGTAAACTCGGCAAACCCGTCGGCATTATAATTTACCGGAATACCCATTCTTTTAAGCTCACCGGCCATGAGAGCCGCCTTGTTTTTCATTGAGCGCAAAAGAATTGTAAAATCGGAGTATTTAGGTTTTCTTAACGTCTTTTCATCAACGCGTATAATATCTCCCGAATCCATTGTTTTCTTTATAAATGCCGCAATCTGCCTTGCTTCAAGGATTATTTTGTTATTCTCATCTCCGGAAGCGTTGATAATATCCATGCTGACACTCGGAATCGCGATTTCGGGAAATACGGCGCGGGGGATTAGTTTTTCCTCGTCATTGTATTCAATGTCGCCGGTTTGCTTGTTCATAAAAAGTGAGAAAAAGTAATTGGCAAAATCGCATACCTCAGGTCGGCAGCGGAAATTCTCTCCGAGAATTATCTTTTTGGGCTGACCATCATATGCCATGTCTACGCTTAAGTAACTATCCTTTTTGTGCAAAAAGTTTTTAGGGTTTGCACCGCGAAATCTGTAAATACTCTGCTTGACATCCCCCACCGCAAAAAGCTTTTTCTCCATTCCGGACAGGACATAAAACAGCATATTTTGAAGGTCGTTTGTATCCTGATATTCGTCAACACACACCTCGTCATAGCGGTTCAAAAATTCTTCGGCTCCCGGGCGAACCGTGATTACCCCGTCCTTTTCTTCGCACAAAAACGAAAGGGCAAGGTGCTCGGTATTGTGGAAGGTGAAGGTGTTTTGAGCCAGATATTCCTCAAAAATCGCGGTGTCGAACTCTATTAATATTTCGGACAAAAGCTTTATCGGTTCATACAGCTTTTTAAACTGCGAATTTATAAAATCAGATGGCGCATAGAAAAGGGTGCAAAGCTTGTCTTTGGCTTTTTCCTTTAAATATTTGTATATATCCTTTGCCGCCTTTATTTCGCAAATATCGGAAACACCGTTTACTCTTGGCAAATTAGGCAGTGAAAACTCGGATAATTTATTAAAAATACCGTCAAAGTCCTCCGCATTTGCCGCTTCAAGCAGCTCGTTTATTTTTTCGGCCGCAAAGACAAAGCAGGGCAGATATTTATCTGCGGCCTTTTGATTAACCGTAACCAAATCAACCGCGTTGGAAATTGATCGCTGCCACGAGGTGAAGGTTTCCCTCGCTCTGTTTATGGCATAAAGCCTCCATATGTTTTTTTGGCCGAAAACACCGTTTTCATAATATTCCGGCAGGCTTTCAAACCATTTTTTAGGATATGGCAGTTGTCGGCTGTATTCGTAAATAGACAGCACAAAATCAAGAAACTTTTTTTCGTCATACTCGGCGCCTATTATATCCAAAAGTTCATTAAAAACCGGATTGTTTTCTTTTAGATATCGATCAATTATTCGGGACATAACCTGCTCGTTTATAGGGCGAAGTGCATAGCCGTCGCTGATAGAAAAATCGGGAGAAACGCCTACCTTTTCAAAGTTTTCCCTGACAAGGTCGATGCAAAAGGAGTCAATGGTGCAGATTTTTGCGCTCGGAAGCATGTATTTTTGATACATAAGGCCGGTGTCATAGGGGTTTTTACGGCACTCCTCGTCCAGTCGGCGCTCAATGCGACTGCGCATTTCGGCCGCCGCGGCATTTGTAAAGGTTACAATTAGTAATCGGTCGGCGCTGACCGGATTGGTTTTCGAGGTCAGCTTTTGAATAACCCTCTCAA
>JBMNVM010000187.1:0-3314 GCA_050946805.1 Acutalibacteraceae bacterium
ATTACAAATGCCGAATAAGTTTATCAATTATGTTAATCTTAATTTTTTTCAGGTCAATTAATTTGACTTAAGCGCCTTCAATTCCTTTATTAATTTTAAACTTCAAAGCACAATTTTTTATGATAAGTAGAAATTAAAAAATTAAAAAGTGTCGCACTTTGCGGCACTTTTGGTATTATGTAAACTATTTTGCAAGTGGGTGGAATTTCGTATATGCTGCCGTGTATTTGCTTTTTATTAGCTGCGCATACACCTGTGTTGAAGAAATATCGGAATGGCCGAGCATTTCTTTAATGTCAGCAAGCTTTGCGCCGTTTTCAAGCAAATGTGCCGCAAAGGAATGTCTTAAAGTATGCGGTGTTATATCCTTATCAATACCGGCAGTCTCGGCATAATGCTTTACTATTTTCCAAAATCCCTGTCTTGACATGGGCTTTCCGTTCATATTTGTGAAAAGCCTGTCCTCTTCAGTATCGGTAACAATGGCGGGTCTTACGTTGACAAGGTAATTTGTAATGCTTTTAACGGCAGCAGGATAAATTGGAATGATTCTTTCCTTTTTGCCGTTTTCAAGGTGAAGTATTCCTATTTGAAGGTTTATGTCCCCTACCCTAAGATCAATAAGCTCTGAAACCTTTATGCCTGTTGCATATAATATTTCAAGCATGGCCTTGTCACGAATACTCTTAAAATCGGTTCCGTTGGGCTGGGATAACAGAAGCACAACATCTTTTGCATCAAGTATTCCGGGAAGCTGTTTTACGGTCTTTTTTATGTTAACTGAATCCGCCGGATTTTCAACCATTATTCCCTTATTGCAAAGGCATCTGAAAAAAGCCCGAAGTGAAGCGACAATACGAAGCTTTGTTGCTTCCGATTTGCCCGAAGAAGTCAAAAAATCCAGATATTTTGATATAACCGACAGATCTATAACGCCGATATTAGTGATATCATTGGCGGTGCAATATTCGGAAAACTGTAATACATCGCGCATATAAGATTCAACGGTGTTTCCGGATGCCTTCTTTTCCTTTACAAGAAAGTCATTGAAAATCCTAATGCAGTTTTCCATTTTTACACCACCTGTACTTAAAGATTTAAAACCGACAGCAGCTTTACGGAAAGCCATGCATCCAATAAAGCGGCCAAAGCCGTCGGAATACTGTAAACTATGAAGTCAATGCAGTATTTTTTAAAAGCGATTGAAAAATTTTTCGGCGCGGTTTCAGGTAAGGTTATTTTTGCTATTTGCAAAGACATTTGCATCGCCTTGCCGGCGGCCAATATCAGTACGATTACCGATATTACGGTTGGAGGTATCATGACAAGGGTGTTGAAAACAATACCTTTAAGCGAATACTGTGAATAAATGACCGAAACAAGGCTTCCAACCAATATTCCACGCAATGCCACAAAAGTAGGAATTAATGCGGGTCCGGCAACCGATGTGCCAAAAATAAAAATTAAAAGTAAAAACACAAAAAATATGAATAAAGTACTTGAAAAGACGGCAAATAAAGAACCCTGCACTCTTAATTGAAGAAAACCGTCGGTATACTCTTTTGCGAATTGACATATTTTTGCGTTTTTATCGGTTAAAAAAACACCGGCCGCAAAGCCTGATAAAAAAACAAAGGTCAGCGTTAACATACACCAGTTATCTTTTAAAAACAAAATTGAGGAGTTTAGGTATTTTAGCCGCAATACTGTTCCTTTTGACATTTAATTATCCCCTTCGGCATTTGTGTTCTAACAAATCATATGCACCGAATGGACAAGATATGCCGCCTAAATAAAGAAAACAGCATGCAACTATATTTTGTTTTTAAAACTGATAACAGGCACAAAATAGCGGAAAAATCATGTTTTTATGTTAACCTGCTGTATAGAGCGCAAAAAAAATACAGATTATTTTTATCTGCGAAAAAGTCAAAAATGACCTAAAATCAAACTATATTATATTTATACATCAAAACAAAAGCAAAGTCAATAACAATTTTGTAATAATTGGAATGTTATGTTAACTTATTATGTTAACCACACAAGATATGCGGCATGTCCTAAATTTCCAACCCAATTTATTGTAAAAATATCTTTTATTTATTTTAAAAATGTGATATAATACAAACATCATATCCGGCGTTTTTCTATTTTTATGCTACTTAATACCCTTCCCTGCTTGTATTTTTTAAGTAAGTTTACATGAGCGGCAAATTTTGCCTTTTGCCAATCCGGCTTTCGGCTTTATATTATATTTGCCGTTCTATGTTATAATAAAAATTAAATACCAGAGGAGATAATAATGAGAAAGACTGTACTAGTAACCGGAGCTTCAAAAGGTATCGGTGCGGCAACCGCCATTCTTTTTGCTCAGAAAGGCTATAATGTTGTTATTAACTACAATAATTCCTACGAATCGGCCTCCATACTTGCAAGGTCGCTGGCTTCAAACGGGTATAGCGTTATTACCCATAAAGCCAATGTTGCCAATAAGCTGGAAGTTGATTTAATGGTAAAGGAAACATTATATAAATTCGGCAGTCTTGATATTCTTGTAAACAATGCCGGTGTGGCCTATCAAGGTTTGATTACCGAAACTGATGAAATTGATTTTGACAAAATTATTGATATCAATTTGAAAGGCGTTTTTAACTGCTGCAAGGCGGTAACCCCTTCAATGATAAGCCGCCAGTCGGGCAAAATAATCAATATTTCCTCCATGTGGGGTCAGGTTGGCGCTTCGTGCGAGGTTGCCTATTCCGCCGCCAAAGCGGGTGTTATCGGCCTTACAAAAGCCCTTTCAAAGGAGCTTGCACCAAGCGGCATTACCGTAAACTGCATTGCCCCCGGAATTATCGAAACCAGCATGAATTCTCACCTGACGGTAGAGGAGCTGACTGAATTTGTGGAGACCATCCCGCTTGGCAGGATGGGCAGTGCCGATGAAATTGCCGCCACTATCGAGTTCCTCGCGTCCGACAAGGCAAACTACATAACCGGACAAGTCATTGGCGTAAACGGCGGTTATGTTGTTTAATCTTAAAATAAAACCACCGAAAACGGTGGTTTAGTTACAATAAAAAATGTTATTTAAACTTTTGGTATGAAAAATCCCGATAAGGAATTTCCTTATCGGGATTTTTATGTTTTAGGATTCTTTTTTTCTTAATTCCGCAAGAATTTCGGTAAGCAGTTCCTCGGTTGATGGGGGCTTCGGTTCTTCGGCCTTTTCTTCGGCAGCTTCGGCAGCGGCTAATTTAAGCTTAGCTTCGGCAATTTCTCTGGCTTTGGTAAAACACTTAATGATTATGAAG
>JBMNVM010000188.1:0-3279 GCA_050946805.1 Acutalibacteraceae bacterium
AATTTCCTTCCCATCCACCGAAAAACAGGTATCAATCGAACCGTATTTTGTGCCAAAAAGGGCATAGCAGGATTTATATTGCGGTTTTTCAACAATGTATATTTTAAGGCCGTTGTCAAGAACCGCTTTTACATATCTTTCTCCGATTTCGCTTTCAAAAAATTCTTTTTTCACCGTTATTACTCCTTTGGTAAAAGTTGATATACAGTGTTTAGTTTAATGCCTTTTGCCGCGTTGATAACATCTTCACGGGTAATTGCGGAGATTTTTTCGGCAACCTCGGTGGGGGAGTAAAGATTTTGGTTGTTGGCCTTTAAAGTATACCACATATCAAGTGAAGTTTGACTGTCATTGTAAGAATTAAAGGTATCAATAATGCTTTTAATTGAAGATTCAAACTCAAAGTCGGTAAACTCACCGTTTTTAACTATATCAAGCTGGTTTAATATCTCAACCTGCGCCTTTTGGATGTTTTCCTTTTCAACACCCGATTCAACCATCAAAAGTCCCTTGTGAAGCACTGCCGAAGCCCTGCAGTAATAGCAAAGGCTTAATTTTTCGCGGACATTCGAAAAGAGTCTTGAATACGGCCCGCCGCCGAAAATGTCAGCCATAATCATTAAAGGCAGGGCGACATCGTCATTACCGTATAGAGAGGAAGAAAATCCAAGACAAAGCTTTCCTTGTGTTACATCCATTTTATCGGTAACGGTTATTACACTGTCCGCCACGGGAGTGGGGGAGGATACCTTGCAGTCGGTTACATTTTGGCGGTAGAGTAGGTCAAACTTTTCCTTTACCGCCTCAAAAAGCCCGTTCGGAACGGCGGCGCCGACAACATGAACCCTTACATACGCTTCGTTTAACATCTGCTGCCAAGCAGAATAAAGAGACTCGCAGGTAATGGCCTCAACATCCTCAACGGTACCGCATTTCGGGATTCCGTACGGCGTGCCTTTGTACATTTCCTCAATTAACCGCGTTTTTGCGTAAATGCGCTTGTCGTTAAGCTGACCTTTAATATGCTCAATCGCCTTGCGTTTTTCGCGATTTAAATCTTCGGGAAGAAAGGCGTTGTTTTCCACATTCGGTTCGAATATAAGCCCCAAAAGCATTTCGCTTGCGTTCATTACAAGGGGTTCGCCGTCCAGCGAAAAACGGTCGTTTATTACGGAAATAGACATTTTAAGAAGCTGATAATCACCGTATTTTTCGGCGCTTGCATCAAGCTTTGCGCCGTAGAGCTTTGCCAGTTTGTAATTCAGCTGTGAAAAGTCCGGATACTGTTTTCCGCAGCTTGTAAGGATAAAGGGCAGCAAGCCGTATGCCGCGACTGTATCTTTTTTGAGCGGTAAATAAAAATTGTAGGAAATAAGGGTGGTGTTGAACTGGGTATTCTTAATAAAAATGCCATCAACACCCTTTGAAAGCTGTAAAATGTTTTCAGACATTGATTTTACTACCTTTCGCAAATTTTTAGTAATATTATACCATATGTTTCTACGCTTTTACAACTACAATTTGCATTATATAGAAAAGTGTGGTAAAATAATTTGAACAATTATACAGGAGTGAGAGTATTTGAAAAAAGATAAAAAACGCGGATACCCGATGCCGACACGCATTATCATTTCAGCATTTTTATTATTGCTGCAATTTGCGTTTATTTCGGCAGTGCTGTACGATTATACAATCACTTCTGCATGGATGTATTCTCTGTCGGTGGCGCTTGGTATACTTACGGTTATTATTATTATAAACCGCAGGGGCAACCCTGACCATAAAATTACATGGATTGTATTTATTCTGACCTTTCCGTTATTCGGAATTACCGTTTTTGCGCTTTGGGGCGGGGGAAGGGTATTGCCGCATATTAAACGCCGTAAAACCCTCTCTGAAGCCAGGTACAAGCATTATTTGAAGGACAACTCGCCTGTGCTTGAACGCCTGCGTTATTATGATATGATACATTCCCGTCAGGCCGACTACCTTATCGGTGAATCGGGCTATCCGATTTACAATAATACCTCAACCGAGTATATTTCGCCCGTGGAGACATTTTTCCCAAGGCTTTTAATGGAGCTTGAAGAGGCCGAAAAGTATATTTTTATGGAGTTTTTCATCCTTGCCGAGGGGGAAATGTGGGATGAGATACATAAAATTCTAAAGCGCAAGGCCGCCGAAGGTGTCGAGGTTAAGATAATCTTTGACGATTTCGGTTCAATCCGCCGGCAAAGAAAGGGATTTATCTCGACCCTTAGATCGGAAAATATTCAGGTCGCGGTCTTTAACCCGATTAATCCCATGATGAATATATTCATGAACAACCGCGACCACAGAAAGATAATTATAATTGACGGCAAGACCGCAATAACCGGCGGTTTCAATATAGGGGACGAATATATAAACCGTTATGAGCGCTTTGGCCGCTGGCATGACTGCGCCCTGATTTTAAAGGGCGAAGCGGTGAAGAGCTTCCTTGTTATGTTTTGCTCTACATGGACTTTTATTACCAAAAAACGCATAAAAATGCCAAATTATTTTGCCGATGTAAAGCTTGAAGCCCCCGGATTTGTAATTCCTTATGCGGACGATCCTTTGAACGACAAGAATCCGGCCGAGGGTATATACATGCAGATACTAAACACCGCCCAAAAGTATGTGTATATTGCGACCCCGTACCTTGTAATTGACAACACGATGAAAAGAATCCTGATGACGGCGGCAAGGTCTGGGATTGATGTTCGAATTGTAACCCCCCACATTCCCGATAAGTGGTATGTTCATTATGTTACCCAGTATAATTACCTTGAGCTTTTGGAGGCGGGGGTAAAAATATACGAGTATACGCCCGGGTTTATTCATTCCAAAATCTTTGTGTCCGACGATAAGATTGCAACAGTCGGCACCGTCAATATGGACTACCGCAGCTTTATATTCCATTTTGAGTGCGGCGCGTGGCTTTGCAATGACACTACGGTTACGGATATAAAGGTTGATATGCTTAAAATCATTGAAGAGTCTAAAGAAATAAGGATAGACGAATGGAAAAAGAGGCCGATTCGCATAAGGCTAATCCAATCCCTTCTACATCTTTTCGCGCCATTTATGTAAAAATGTGTATTATTCATGGTTTTATTGACAAAAATAAAGTAGATTGATATAATGATAATAGTGTAATAGCGCAATTTGAAAGGAGTTTTTCAAATGAAAGTTTTTTTAAAAGTTCTGGCTGCTGTGATTGCAGTTGTTGGTACGGTTATCGGTGCACTTGCAATT
>JBMNVM010000189.1:0-3265 GCA_050946805.1 Acutalibacteraceae bacterium
AAAGGCTCAGGAGAAAAAAATCCCCGCTTTTGTGGCTCGTTTTGAAAAATCCTCCCAAATTCCCGATGATTTAAGCGGTATATCGGCCGTTATGCTGCCGATTGAGGAAAACCCGGATATAAAAATCGATGAAAACATAATTAAAATAGCAGATATACCAAGAGGAATTGTAAGCGAGGATTTGATTGAAAAAAGGTTAAAGCTTTTTGCCCGTCACGGCTTTAGGGTAGCCGCCTGCGGAAACCTTGCAGCGGTAGAAATAGCCAAAAATGCCGGATTTTCGGTTTTGGCCGACACCGGATTTAACATAACCAATCCCGAAAGCGTAATAACAGCCGAAAAAATGGGTGTTACGGGCGTGGTTCTTTCAACCGAGCTTACTATAAATGATGCAAAATTTTGCTGCAGTATTCCTAAAGGTATAATAGCTTACGGTAAAATTCCCTTGATGATTTTCAAAAATTGCCCGATAAAGAACGGCATATCCTGCGAAAACTGCGATAAAAACGGCATAATTACCGACCGACTTGGCGTTGAGTTTAATGTCCGTTGCCGCATGGGTTACAGCGAGATGTTAAATTCCGTTCCCGTCTGGCTTGCCGACCGAAAAGAAGAGCTGTCAGGTCTTGATTTTTTGGTGCTTTATTTCACCACCGAGTCAAAACAGCGCGCGCTTGAGGTGATTGAAATGTATAAAGCCGGAGCGGCACCGGATGTGAAGCACACAAGGGGTTTGTATTACAGAGGTATGATATAATTTGTAAAAATGTGAATAAAAACGTGTGTTAATTTTTAATTTAAAGGTTCTATTGATATTTGGTAATATTTTCAGTATAATATATATGTGTATTCTCAAAAAACGGGAGGCTATATTTTGGATTGCAAACAATTTTTTCAACAGATAAACGGCAAAAAAATAGCCATGTGCGGCATTGGTGTCAGCAACACACCGCTTATTATGCGGTTTTTAAATATGGGTGCAAGGGTTTATGCCTGTGACAGGCGCTCAAGGGAGCTGGTAGGCAAAATAGCCGACGAAATCGAGCAGGCCGGCGCCGAACTGCGGCTTGGGGAGGGTTATCTTGATAATCTGGAGGTTGACATAATCTTTAGAACCCCCGGAATGAACTGGAATCTTCCCGAACTTGAGGCCGCCCGCAAGAAAGGCATCGCGGTTACCAGCGAAATGGAGGTATTTTTTGATTTATGCCCCGCCACCATTTTTGCCGTAACCGGTTCGGACGGCAAGACCACCACCACAACCTTGATTGCCGAAATGCTTAAAGCCGAGGGCAAAAAGGTCTTCGTAGGCGGGAATATCGGCAAGCCGCTTCTCCCGGAAATTGAGGATATCACTGCCGAAGATTTTGTTGTTGCGGAGCTTTCGTCCTTCCAGCTTATTTCAATGCGCAAAAGCCCCGATGTGGCGGTTGTTACCAACATAGAACCCAATCATCTTGACGTTCATAAGGATATGGACGAATATATAGAGGCCAAGAAAAATATTATTCTCCACCAAAACGCCTTTTCACGTACCGTGCTTAATCGGGACAACGAGATTACCGAGTCCTTCCGCAAATATGTAAGAGGTCAATCTTTAGGTTTCAGCATCGAGCGTCAGCTTAGAAACGGCGCTTGGGTGGACAGTGAGGGGACACTCCATATGGCTTACAGAGGAATGGATGTTCCGATTCTAAACCGTCGTGAAATCGCCCTTGTAGGGGATCATAATATCGCCAATTACCTTGCCGCCATTACTGCGGTTTGGGGTTATGTCGGCGTGGATTCGATAAAAAAGGTGGCGCACGAATTTAAAGGTGTAGAGCACCGCATCGAGCTTGTGCGTGAGGTTAACGGGGTTAAGTATTATAATGACTCGATAGCCTCCAGCCCCACAAGGACAATCGCCTGCCTTAAATCGTTTGATAAGAAGATTCACCTGATAGCCGGCGGATATGACAAGCATATTCCTTTTGAGCCTATGGTACCTTATATTCTCGAAAGGGTTGAAAAGCTTTACCTTTGCGGCGACACTGCCGATAAAATAGAAGCCGCAGTTAAGGCAGACAAAAATTATAACGGCCAGCCGGAAATTATAAGGGTTAAGGATATTACAGAAGCTGTAGAAAAAGCAAACCAAAACACCAAAAGCGGGGATATTGTGGCGTTAAGTCCAGCCTGCGCCAGCTTTGATGCCTTCCCGAATTTTGTAGCGCGCGGAAATTATTTTAAGGAATTGGTAAATAAACTGTGATGAGTATTTCGGATTTATTGTTTGAATTGTCAAATAAAGATGCGGTCGGAAATATTCGAACCGCTGCCGATTTCGCTTTTAAAGAGCTTTCAAGGTACTGCGAAACCGAGAAGAGCGATACCCTTACCGTTATCGGCTTCTTAAAGGGCGGGTCGGACTATACTTTAATGCTTGACGCCCACATTGACCAGATTGCCATGATAGTAACCGATGTTGACGATAACGGTTTCTTAACGGTCGCGAAATCTGGAGGCATTGATATACGCGCCCTGCCGTCGCGAAGATGCACGGTTCACGGCAAAGAGAAGATAACCGCCGTTTTTTGCAGCACACCCCCGCACCTATCAAGCGGCGAGAAGGAGTATACCGATATTTCCAAAATAAAGCTTGATACCATGTTAGGCGAAAGGGCAAAGGATATTGTTTCAGTGGGGGACTATGTAACCTTTAGCGAAGAGCCGAAAAAGCTTGCCGGGGACAGGGTTGCGGGACGTTCGTTTGATGACAGAGCCGCGGTTGCCTGCCTTATTGAGGTTGCAAAGCGGTTGAAGGGCAAGCAGCTTCCCTTCAACGTCGCCTTTGTTTTAAGCGACGGTGAGGAACTGGGACTTCGCGGTATTCGTCCGGCGGCGTTCAGGGTAAACCCAAATGAAGCCATTGCTTTGGATGTGTCCTTCGGGGACGGAATCGGAATTGCCGATGACGAGTGCGGAAAGCTGGCTAAAGGCGCCATGATAGGCGTATCGCCGGCGCTGGACAGCAGAATTACAAATAAGCTGATTTCCCTTGCCGAAGAAAGGCAGTTGCCATATCAAATAGAGCCGATGGGCGAGAAAACCGGTACCAATGCCGATATGATAACCGTATCACGCGAGGGTGTGCCTTGCTGCACCCTTTCAATCCCGATACGCAATATGCATACCGATGTTGAGCTTCTTGATATTAGGGATTTGGAGAATGTATGCGATCTTTTATGCGAATATGTCCTTGCGGGAGGTATTATGAATGATT
>JBMNVM010000190.1:0-3199 GCA_050946805.1 Acutalibacteraceae bacterium
ATAAGCAAATTCTTCACACGAGAAGCTTGGGGAGACAAAGAGCTAAAATCCGTGATAACATGTGAAATTTTATTTATCGTTGCTTCTTTGTGAAATGGATTAATTTTGCAGAAAAATTATGAATATCAATAAATAAAAACAAAGCCACGCCCATCTTTTATTGTGGGCGTGGCTTTGCAAGTTTATTTTTGAAAAAAATTAAATATTGTTGATTTTTATCACGTTATATTAAATTATTTTCCGCAGGACATACCGCAGCCAGAACAGCTGCCGCAGCAGCCTTTCCCTTTCTTCCGCCTTTTAACGATTGCGAAAATTGCGGCAGCGATGCTTATTACAATTGCCGATATGATAATAATATCCCAAACATTCATTTTATGCCACTCCAATCAATAATCCGATAATTCTAAACAGGAACGCGGCAACCCATGCAATAAAGCACTGCCAGAAAACAACACCGAATGCCCATTTGCCTCCAAGCTCACGGCGAATTGAGGCAATAGCGGCAACGCAAGGCGTATAAAGCAGGCTGAATATAAGCAGTGAACCCGCGGCAAGGGGTGTCAGCACCGTTTCAAGCGAACCGGAAAATAGCACCTCAAGGGTTGAAACAACACTTTCCTTAGCCATAAATCCGCTGATTAAAGAGGTGCAAATCCGCCAGTCTCCAAGTCCTATGGGCTTAAACAAGGGAACAAGCCAGCCGGAAACCGATGCCAGAATACTGTCCTTAGAATCCTCCACCAAATTAAAGCTCGTGTTAAAGCTTTGCAGGAACCAGACAACTATTGTAGCTATAAGAATTACCGTAAACGCCCTATGTAAGAAGTCCTTCGCTTTCTCCCAAAGGAGTTGTGCCACATTTTTTATGCCCGGCATACGGTAGTTGGGCAGCTCCATTACAAACGGCACCGCTTCTCCGCGGAAAAGGGTTTTCTTAAACAACAACGCCACTAAAATCCCCGTTACTATTCCAAGAACATACAAGCCGGTCATAATAAGTCCGCCGTGTTCCGGAAAGAAGGCATTTACAAAGAAGGCGTAAACCGGCAGTTTTGCGGTACAGCTCATAAAGGGGGTTAAGAGAATGGTCATTTTGCGGTCGCGCTCGCTCGGAAGGGTGCGGGTAGCCATAACGGCCGGAACGGTACACCCAAACCCTATCAACATCGGCACGATACTTCGCCCCGAAAGTCCGATTTTGCGAAGCAGTCTGTCCATAACGAAGGCAACACGCGCGATGTATCCGCTGTCCTCCATTAAAGAGAGAAAGAAGAACATTGTAACAATAATCGGCAAGAAGCTGAGTACGCTGCCAACTCCGGCAAAGATGCCGTCAATAATAAGTCCGTGAACCCCGCTGTTTACTTCGGCCGCCGTTAAAGCGGTATCCACAATGCCTGAAAGAGCTTCAATGCCGCTTTCAAGCAGCCCCTGTAAAAAGGCGCCGATTACGTTAAAGGTAAGATAAAAAACAAGCAACATAATGCCGATAAAGCAGGGAATTGCGGTGTACTTGCCTGTAAGTATTCGGTCTATTTTCTCGCTGCGTTTGCGCTCCTTAGTCAATGTTGGCTTTACAACCATCCGCTCGCACAGCTTTTCAATAAACTCAAACCGCATATCGGCGATTGCGGCGTTGCGGTCAAGTCCGCGCTCAATTTCCATTTGGATTACCAAGTGTTCAAGTATTTTCATTTCATTCGAATCCAAAGCCAACTGTTCAAGTATCAAATTGTCCCCTTCAATGGCTTTGGTCGCGGCAAAGCGGACAGGTATGCCAGCACGCTCGGCATGATCTTCTATCAGATGCTCAACCGCGTGAATACAGCGGTGAACCGCGCCGTTATGGTCGTATTTACTGCAAAAATCTTTTCTTTGCGGCTTTTCCTGAAATTGCGCAATATGTATAGCGTGCTTTATAAGTTCATCAATACCTTTGTTTTTGGCTGCCGATATAGGAATAATCGGCACGCCAAGCTCGGCTTCTATGCCGTTAATGTCAATCGCGCCGCCGTTTCCGGCCACCTCGTCCATCATATTCAGCACGACAACCATAGGTATTTCCAGCTCAAGAAGCTGCATTGTAAGGTACAAATTACGCTGAATATTAGTGGCATCAAGAATGTTAATAATGGCTTTCGGCTTTTCGTTTAGCACAAAATTACGCGATATGATTTCTTCGGTGCTGTAGGGCGACATGGAATATATACCCGGCAGGTCGGTAACCAGCGTGTTGGGGTAACCGTGAATCGGACCGTCCTTTCGGTCTACCGTAACACCCGGGAAATTGCCCACTCGCTGGTTTGCGCCGGTAAGTGCGTTGAAAAGGGTTGTTTTTCCGGAGTTTTGGTTGCCGACCAGCGCAAAGGTCAAAAGGGTACCTTCAGGCAGGGGATTGCCGTCTCCCTTTGCGTGATATCTTCCGCCCTCTCCGTATCCGGGGTGGGGAGAACGAGGTATGAATTTGGCACCGGTATGCTTTCGAGTGCGCTCGTTAATGGGTTCTACCTCAATTTTTCCCGCATCATCAAGACGAAGGGTAAGCTCGTAGCCGTGGATTTGAATTTCCATGGGGTCGCCAAGCGGGGCAAGCTTTACAACCGAAACCTCCGCTCCGGGGATAACGCCCATATCAAGAAAATGCTGTCTTAGCGAGCCTTCGCCGCCTACCGCCTTTATGCGGGCACTTTTACCAATTTCCAAGTCTTTTAAAGTCATTGTTTCACGCCTCATACTTTATGTTTATTTACATGGCGGCAGATTGCGTCAAAGGTTTGGTTGCTTATGACGTGCTCAACCCTGCACGCATCCTCCGCCGCGGTTTCTTCGTCTACACCGAGTCTTATAAAAAAATCGGTTAAAAGCTTGTGGCGGTTGTAAATTCTGTTTGCAACCTCCATGCCGGCTTCGGTAAGCGACAGATAACCGTCGTCATCCGTAGTAAGATAGCCGCCGCTTTTAAGCAAGCCGACCGCCCGGCTTACACTGGGCTTGCTAAATCCCATATATTCGCCGACGTCAACCGCGCGGACTTTCGGATTTTTCTGCGAAAGTATCAAAATAGTCTCAAGATACATTTCGCCCGATTCCTGTATTCGCATAGCTTTAAGCCCCTTTCGCACTTTTTCAAAAAAGGATACACAATTAGAGTTAGCTTCTGCTAACTACATGTATGTTAGCATATGCTAACTTGATT
>JBMNVM010000191.1:0-3161 GCA_050946805.1 Acutalibacteraceae bacterium
GGTGGGCGCATCAAGCAAAACCCGCTCGCCTGTGATTTCCTTCATCAAGAGCTCGGTAATATACGGGAAAATGGTTTTATTTAAAAGCTCGGTTTTTTGGCTGCTTGAAAAGGCGATTGCCGCAAGCCCTTTTCTGTTAAGGCTGCCGTCTGTATTTAAAATTTCTTCACCGAAAACGGCTGTAAGGGCTTTAAGCCCCGCGGAGCCCTTCACGGTCGCCTGCCGCGCCAGTAAATCGCAGTTTACCACTTTAAACCCATAGCTTTCGGCAACGGGGGCGAGGCTGCTTTTACCCGAACCGGTGGGGCCGGTAAGTCCGATTATTATGCTCATAGTTTTATCACCCTGAAGGCCGCCGCGCGCAGCAGCCGATTATACACCGCAAGTCCCACACCCTGTTTTGACGGTGCGTGAATATATGCCGCCGAAACACCCAATTCATCAACCTGCCGCAGTGCCGAAAAAACCGAGTGGGCAAGTGTTCTTTGGTCGGTTTGGGTGCCGTAGCAAAGCTTTTTTATTGTAATCTTGTCCGCTTCCTCCAAAAAACATATGGCGGCGCAGTCTTTTTTCTCGTTTACAAAGCGGGCAAAGGCATCGCTGTCCCCCTCGACCAGGAAGCTTTCGGTTTTCGGGGCGTAATGCTTGTACTTCATGCCGGGTGAGGATACCTTAATTCCCTTTTCGGGTTCCGAAAGTACGGCCGAATCAAGTAATAAACCGGGGATAAGCTCCCGCAATTCCTCAAAGGTTACCGCTCCCGGGCGAAGAAGCCGCGGCGGGTCGGAGCAAAAGGAAACAACGGTCGATTCGACCCCTACCTCACATTCTGCCGAAAAGACTATTGCATCTATCTTTCCGTCAAGGTCGGCTTCGACATGGGCTGCCGTTGTAGGACTCGGGCGGCCTGATGTGTTGGCCGAAGGGGCGGCCAGCGGCAGACCCGACCTTTTTATTATTTCTCTTGCAATCTCGTTTGATGGCATTCTGACCGCCACACTGTCAAGTCCGGCAGATACGCATTCGGCGGTTTTGCCGGTCTTTTTCAGCACCATGGTCATAGGCCCGGGCCAAAACTTTTTTGCGCATTTTATTGCCGCCGGCGGAATATCACTGGCGACTTTATAGAGCATGTCCATATCCGAAATATGCACAATTAACGGGTTGTCCTGCGGCCTGCCCTTGGCGGAAAAAATTTTTTTAATTGCGGCCTCGTCATACGCCGAACCCGCAAGTCCGTAAACCGTCTCGGTAGGTATTGCCACAATGCCGCCGCTTTTTAAAATCTCGGCGGCACGTGCAATACCCGCCTTATCGTCCGACAGCTTTTTGGTAACAATTTTTTTATCCATTAAAATTACTCCTGCTGTGCTTTGAGGGCTTCGGTGCGGTAATAGGTTATCAGCGCATCGACAATCTCGTCAATTTCGCCGTTTAAAATCTGCTCAAGCTTGTAAAGGGTAAGACCAATGCGGTGGTCGGTAACGCGGCCTTGCGGGAAGTTGTAGGTTCGTATCCTTTCACTTCGGTCGCCCGAGCCTACCTGTGCCCTCCTGTCCGAGGCAATTGCCTCTTCATGCTCGCGCCGCGCCTCGTCAAGAAGGCGGGAGCGAAGTATCCTTAAAGCCTTATCCTTGTTTTTGTACTGGCTGCGCTCGTCCTGACACTCAACCACCGTTCCGGTCGGGATATGTGTAATACGAATAGCCGAAGAGGTCTTGTTAATATGCTGTCCGCCCGCGCCCGATGAGCGGAAGGTATCGATTTTAAGGTCATTCGGGTTGATTTCAAGCTCCACTTCTTCGGCTTCGGGGAGAACCGCAACCGTCACGGCCGAGGTGTGGATTCTGCCCTGCGTTTCGGTGTCTGGCACCCTTTGAACACGGTGTACGCCGCTTTCAAATTTAAGCCTTGAATACGCGCCGGCACCCTCTATCATAAAGCAGATTTCCTTATAGCCACCAAGCTCGGTCTCATTTGCACTCATGACCTCTATATTCCATCTTTTGGACTCTGCGTACATGGTATACATCCTGTAAAGCGAGGCGGCAAAAAGAGCCGCCTCCTCGCCGCCGGTGCCGCTGCGTATTTCCATAATTACGTTTTTGCTGTCATTCGGGTCTTTGGGCAGCAGCAGTATTTTTAGTTGGTCGGAGAATATTTCAATGTTGCGTTTGGCCGTTTTTAACTCCTCTTCGGCAAGATCTTTAAGCTCCTTGTCCGAGCCGGCCTCCTCAAGTATTTCAAGAGCCTCCTTTTCGGCTTTTTTGGCCGCCAAGTATTCCCTGTATTTTTCCACAAGACCTGAAAGCTCGCTGTGCTCTTTCATCAGCTTGCGGAATAACTCATTGTCCGACACCACCTCGGGGTGGGTCAGTTGCTCGCTTATCTGTTCAAAGCGATTAACTACCGATTCAAGTTTTTCAAACATATTTTATTCCTCGTTGGATTTTATTATTTTCTTAAGGTTTTTTTCTGCCTTGCTTCTCGGAACCATAATTTCATGGCCGCAGCCGTCGCAGCAGAGCTTAAAATCCATGCCGATACGCTTTACGGTGAAAACGGCGTTTCCGCAGGGATGATTCTTTTTCATCAAAAGCTTATCGCCTACTGCAATGTCCACCTAAAGCCACTCCTTTATGACTTACTTCTAAACAAATATTATACATTAATTATTGTTTTATAGCAAGAACTTTAAGGGAGAAATCTTCCTCTTTTGGAAAGGCTGACAAAGGGCGCTGGGTCGGTTCGCACAAGGATTGTTTCCTGACCTATAACCTCAATTTCCTCCCACGGAATGACAATATCGTCATCCCGCCCGAAAAGTCCGAAGAAGCGTAGCCTTCCGAAAATTACAAGTCCTTGGATTTTGCCGTCTGCCGTATTTATTTCCACATCCGACGGAAAGCCCAAAACACATCCGTTTTTTACGCATACCACCTGTTTGTTGCGAAGATCTGCGATTCTGGAAAGCATATATACCATTCCTTAAATTACGGCGCGAAAGACAAGTTCTTCCGACCGTTAGTTAATAAATCCCGAACCGCAAAGTCCGGGATTTTGTTAATATATATGCATATCTTTTGTCGTTTATAATAGGCAAAAATAAATTTTTATACGAAAGCTGTTTTGCCGGAAGATTCGTTACCGAATGTTTTAAG
>JBMNVM010000192.1:0-3146 GCA_050946805.1 Acutalibacteraceae bacterium
CGGCGATTTCCTTTATTTTTTCAATAATAAGCTGCATTTCGGGGCCGACTGAAAGGCTGTCGAAAACATAAATGTTTTTGTCCGGATTTTCCTGCTTAAAGCGCTGGGCGGCCGCCGTGGCAGCAGAAAAACTTCCCGACAATTTGCTTGTAATGGTCAGGGCGATGATATTGTCCCCTCCCTCGAAGGCTTTTTCCCATTCGTAAGCATTCGGGCAGGAGGTGGTAAACTTCTCCTTGCTTTCATTCATGTCGCGAATCATTTCCGAAACATTAAGACCGGGGACATCCTCGTATTCCTTCTTGTCGGAAATGATTTTAAGAGGTACGCTTTTATAGCCGATACCTTCAAGGCTGAAAATATTTGATGATGAATCGGAAACAATATTTATGTTCAAGTTAAAAACCTCTGCTTTATTTAATTTTTATGTAAATATTATACACTGTTTTCAAATCCTTGTCAAGAGTTTTTCGAAAACCGATTAAAGGTTTTAGGGTCTTGACACAGTGAAACGTACCTATTATAATAAGTAAAGACAACATTAGATAGAGGTATATTATGCAACATCCTGATAAGAATAAATTAATCGAATCAATAAAGGACTTTTCCCTTCCGAAATACCATGAAATACCCAATGTAGGGCTTTATCTTGAACAGACCGCGAAATACATTACCGAAACCCTTTCACCGCTCTTTGACAATGCCATTACCGGCTCGATGATAAGCAATTACGTCAAAAAAGGGCTTGTAAGCAATCCTGTTAAAAAGCAGTACAACCGCGAGCAGATTGCCTATTTGATTTTTATAGCCGTGGTTAAAAACGTGCTTTCTATGGATGACATCAAGCTTATTATTGACATTCAGAAAAAGACTTATACCAGTGAAGATGCATACGGATATTTCGAAACCGAGCTTAAAAATGTATTATCCTACGTTTTCGGACTTAAAGCCGGCCTTGAGGAGGCCGACCTTGAAAGCTCGGACGAAAAGCTGATGTTAAGAAACATTATTATTACGGTATCACACAAAATTTACCTGTCAAAATATCTGTTGTTAATTGAAGAAAAAAGTAAAAATTAGCTATTGACAAACCTTAATCGGTTGGTTATAATATACAAGTCGCTTTTGATATGGCTGTATAGCTCAGTTGGCTAGAGCATGCGGTTCATACCCGCAGTGTCATTGGTTCAAATCCAATTACAGCCACCATCGGCCCGGTGGTCAAGAGGCCTAAGACACCGCCCTTTCACGGCGGTAACACGAGTTCGAATCTCGTCCGGGTCACCATTATTTTGCCGAAGTCAAGCAATAGTTTGGCTTTGGCATTTTTTCTTTTATTACAAAATTTAGTATTTATAAATTTCAGTTCCATTTTATCGAAATGGAACTTTTCTTTTTTAAAATCAAAATTTTTGCAAATAATAAGAAAGAGCCGTATTGAAAATACGACCCTTTCCATTCAAAAAATGCTTAGAGGAGAGGATTTCCCAATAAGGAGAAATCATACCAAAACAGGTGCGGCTCTCTTTTGGTACGATTATATCATAAAGCAAAATCATTTCCTTTTTATATATATTCTGTGAACATTTTTTAAATTCGAAACTGAATAGAAGATAAAAATTACGCCAATAATATAGTGAGTAGTTTAACAGGGCGCAAGCTGTTATTCTATTAAGAAAGGATGATAGATTTGAAATACGAAGAAGACTTTTCACCGGAAAGAAGAAAATCTAACAACGGTCTGATAGCTGCAATAGTAATTGCGCTTCTGATCGTGGCTGTCGCCGCGTGGTTTGCCTTGACAAGATACAATTCCGCAAATAACAACACAAGTAACGGCGCTTCCAATATGGCGTCGGATTTCAATTCATTCGTATCGGATATCAAGTCTGATATTGAAGATTTTACCTCTGATATCGGCGAAGTTACCTCCGATATTGTATCGGATATAACAGACCAGTCCGGTCTGGTATCCGGCGGAAACAGCTCGGTACCGTCAACCCAAACCACCAATGAAGGTGTTTCGTCGGTACCCTACGGTAGGTCGGCATTCACGGTGCCTGTTCAGGGTGAAATAATTAAGAAATTCAGCCAATCGGAACTGCTTTACTCAAAAACCTTTGGGGATGTGCGTTTCCATAGCGGTATTGACATTGCATGCAAAAAGGGAACCGCGGTAAGCAGCTGTGCGGACGGAACCGTTACCGCCATTGAAGAGAACGGACAGTACGGTAATGTGGTTACCATAGACCACGGGAACGGTATCACCGCCAAATACAGCTCCATTGCAGATTTGAAGATTAAGATAGGAGATAAGGTAAAATCGGGCGATATTATCGGAACGGTATCGACCATTCCGGCAGAGTGTAACGACCCCGACCATCTCCATTTTGAAGTATACAAGAACGGCGTTGCCGTTGAACCCATAAAAGCCTTAGGGCTTGATTGACAAATGATTCTCCTTTGAAAAACTCGGTGCGCCGTCCCATTTAGGGCGGCGCGCCGAGTTTTATTATAATATTTCGAATTTGGTCTGATAAGCCAAGACGTCATCCTCATCACAAACATTGAATACCTGCCTGCCGATTTTTAGAGCATAATCAACGGTGTTTTTAGTGCCGCCCGGTCGGCCGTCATACCAAGTGATTACATAATCGCTATGATCCACCATATAGCGGTTGCGTACATGATAACAGCCTGCGTAATATTTCTCGGACAGAACTATTACATCCTGACTTTGCCCGATAACATTTTGAAAACGCTTTTTCCATACTTCGGGGTAGTTATTGCTTTGCTGCTTAAAGGGCAGAACACATATAAGTTCCAAAGGTCTTTCAAAGGCGTTTTGAACCGACAAAACGGTTTCAGCGGCTATAATGTCAAACCCCATTGCCATTCCCGTGTAAAAGGTGCGGCAATTCTGCGCGGCCAGCTTTAAAATCACCTCAAGCAGGTCGTTTTGAAATTTTTGAAAATTTATATTATCTTGTCGCAATTTAAAGGGGAACTTTGTAGGTCTGTAACCCGTAAAACAGCATTTCCCGGCGCTTTCAATTCCAATATCTACCATAACATACTACCATTCCTGAAAATTGGTTATATTATAACGAACATCTGTTTATTTGTCAATACCCGACATAACTATA
>JBMNVM010000193.1:0-3130 GCA_050946805.1 Acutalibacteraceae bacterium
TCCGCAGTTGGCACCGTACCATTGGTCGCCTATGAAAAATCTTTCGTTTATCTTTGCCTGCTCGAAAATCCCTTTGCTGTTCAGCGCCGACTTAAACTCCGTGCCTTTGCGGTATTCGTTGAAAATCGTTAAGGGTTCAAACTTCATTATTAAAAGCTCCTTTTGCCGATAAAGCCCAAACCGCAGGGTTCGGGCTTTACCGTTATTTAAAAAATAACCCGTATTTAAGAAACGGTTACCGTAGCAACGCTTGAGGTTTTGGCAGTAATTCCGTTAACCGAAATTTTTACGAAGTAGTAGTAAACCCCTTCGGTAAGGTCGGTCGGAAGTTTATAGGTTGCCGATGTAGCGCCGGCTATCTTTACGGCATCTGCGCCGTTTTCATCACTGCAGGAATACCACTGGTAGCCGAGTGTACCGGTGCTTGTTGCGGTAACGCTCAGGCTCTCGGTAATCCCGCCTTCCTCTACCTCAAGGTCGGACGGCTGCGCGCTTATGGTAACATCGGGGGAAACCCATGCCCATATCGCATCAAGACCGC
Source organism: Acutalibacteraceae bacterium (assembly GCA_050946805.1). Taxonomy (GTDB): domain Bacteria; phylum Bacillota; class Clostridia; order Oscillospirales; family Acutalibacteraceae; genus UBA737. The sequence goes on from JBMNVM010000193.1 coordinate 542, forward strand.
TTTTTGCAACAAATACATCGTAATAAATACGGTAATCGAACTTGTAGGCATCAGCGTCAATGTTCTGCTCGGGGGTGAATATGCGCATATTTTCGGTCTTTTTTACAAGGTGCGCACCCTTCTTGGGGCAGACCAGCATGTAAATTTCCTTTGCGTTTTCGGCCGGTACAAATCCGCCTGCCGAGTCGTTCTGGAATTTGTAGGCGGTCTTCATTCTCTCCGATACCACAGGAATTATCGCAACGCCGTTAAGGGATTTAACCTTAAGGTTTATATCCCCCTGCTTAAAGTCCGAAACGGTCAGCATTTTGGATATTTCAGAGGAGTTTTGAAGCGCCGCGAACATATAGCTGTCCACAAAGGCGACCAGCTCCTCGTCATAACCCACTACCGACTGAACCTCGTGAATAAGTTTTATAAGTGCTTCATACGGCTTTTGAATATCGCCGTTAATCAGGTTTGAACGGCTTTGTGCGAGACCTGCAAGCTTTGAAAGAACGTAAGCATCACATTCGGGAACAACCTTTGTGCGGACGTATTCGCCAAGAATTTTGCCCGCAAGGTTTGCAATGCCCGCTTCATCCATATCCTCACGGTCAATCTGCAGTGAGCGCGCTCTGTCCATCTTCATTGTGTACGAAGTGTTGGAAACCGTAATAGCGCCCCTTGAAAAGCCGGTGTCACGGTTGTAGTCAGCCAGGCCTTGGAAATCCACATCGGGGATAATCACTGTTTTAGCGCCTACAAACTTGGTCGCAAGGGCGTTGTCGGCAAAGAAGCCGGTGGCGCTTTTTTGACAAAACATCTTGTCAAGCTCGCTTGAATACCTTGTTACATTTTCAATAGAATTAATAGCCATAATGTCCTCCATTTTTTATTGCTTTACTTCCATAAACCCCTTAAAAATTCTTCGGTTTCGGGGCTTAAAGGATCAGTTCTGTTTGTCTGTGAGCCGGTGCTTGAAATTTCCGCGGCTTTTATCCTTTTTTCGGCTTCATCGGCCAGCCTTTTTTGCAAAAACAAATACCGCAGGTACTCATCAAGCAAAAGGGTTCCTTTTAGTCTTGAGTTTTCAACCACCGATGCCGGAAGATCGTCAATTGTCTTAAATTTCGGGAAATGCTCCCTTAATTCCGAAAATCCGTTGTCCGATTTTGCGTTTGCTTCTTCAAGTGCCAGTATATGGTCAGCAAGCTCCCTGTCCCCGCCGCATTTTTCGGTAAGCTTTTTAATTTTTTCCTCGTATCTTTGCCGTTTAAGTTCGGCAATAAACTCGGGTACGCTTTTTTTGTCCTCTGCTGCCATTTGCCGAAGACTTATGTATTCTTTTTCAATCGACTCGAATTTAAGCCCTTTCTGAGCCAAATTGCCTGCCTGTTCAAGGCTTAAATTTCGAATTTCCTTGTTGAATTTTACCGGAATCAGTATGTCGGCAGATTCCGCAACCGGTGTGGTGTCCGCATTTTGGGTTTCTGCCGCAATATTTTCTGCCTGTGGTAGGGCAATATTTTGCATTTCGGTTTGTTCTGGCATAATTTTCTCCTTCTTATGACTGTTTTGTTCCGTCATAATTTAAAAAGTTTTCGTATTCTTTAAATAATTCGCTCGACCCTGTGCTGTGTTTTAAGGCTTTATTTTTGCTGCCGTATTCTGTATTGTTGCCAATACAGAAACCTAAGCAGAAGGCGTTAAGAACCAAAATAATCAAACAAATCACAAACATCAAATATCCCAACCTTTATTCAAACTTTCCGCAATGGGGGTAAATGTGGGACTTTGCTCCCCGTCCTTTATCGGGTGAAAGTATTTAACATCCCAAAAGGCATACCTTAGCGCATCGCAAAGGTGGTTGTCCGAATCTTTCGGAAGGCGTTGCCCTCGCTCGTTGGTGCGCTCGTCGTAAACATAGGTCGAAAGCTCTCGTATCATATTCACGCAGTCCGGATGCACCGTAATTTTGTATTCATTTATGGCGGCAATTCCGTTAAGGATACTGTCCCGCCCTTTTACGGAAGGTGTTATTCTGCATATTCCAAGCCTTTTTAAATCGTCATTGGATTTGGGTTCGGCGCAGTCGGCGCGTATTCTTTCCTTCGCGAAGCCTAAAGCCTTTATTTTTTGCGCTATATCGCAGTTTAACATCCGCTTTTGATAGAACTCGCGGTAGATGTATATCTGCTTGTCTATGGGGTTTGCAAGAAAGGCCACAAACGCGGTAGGGTCGTTTACATAACCGTAGTCAAGCCCGAAAAAGCTTTTCCATTTATATTGCTCATTTTGCGGTATCTCGATTTTCCCCACTTCCCAGTTTTCAAACACAAGCCCTTCCGAAATGCCCCAGTTACCAAGCCCCGCAACTTCATACTTTCGCGGATTGTTCTTCTTCATCTGCTCAAAAACCGCTTTGTCGGTATCGTCCAAAAACTCGTTTATAAGATAGTTGGTCGAAAAGGTCGCGACGTTTTCATTCGGGGTATCGAAAAAGCGTTTTTTAAGCCAGTGGGCTTCGCTCCACGGGTTGAAGGTAATTGTGGTCTGTTTGTAAAGCGGCGGGGGAACGGTTCCTCTCGGAACCGAAAGGTCAAGCTT
>JBMNVM010000194.1:0-3104 GCA_050946805.1 Acutalibacteraceae bacterium
CATTCGCAATATATGGGTATTCCGGAGGAACCCAATTCACCATATCCGGGCTTATTCCGGTAAGGTAATGGAACCAGGTAAGCGATGCGGTATACCTGCCATAGTCATAGCTTAAATGATAGCCGTCACGGGTTAAAGTATCTCCGAAATAGGAAGTCCTAAGGTTTTGAATTGCCGTACCGGTTGGTATTATTCCGCTGAAAGACGGATTTCCCACTATTTGACTTTGAACAGTGGAAATAATAGCATTATACATAGTCAGTTGGTTTTTATCGTACTTTTTAAAATCACTATGTGAACTGTTTTTTTGGTAAGCCCAGGTCATATTCCACATAATACGCGTTTCGGGTGTGGGCTTGTTTGCTTCCAGAAAATTAAGTATAGTGGAAAGGTATGAATAAGAAGACGGAATACCCGAATAACCGCTGGCCTGCTGGAGGGTTATAATGTCCCAAGACTCATCGGCCAAACCTTGTTGAACAGTGTAACCGGATTTTGTTTTCCAAGTTCCGGTTGTATTCTTATAATATGTATAATTCGCGGCCTCATTTATAATATTGTTCGCATGCATCTCTAAAGTACATCCGCCGATAATAAGATTTCCAAGGATAACCTTTTGGCCGACCCAATCGAACATATCATAAATAAACCGCATAGAATCAACACTGAAACTGTTGCCGATTGCCAGTATTTTAAGAGGTTGCGTACTTTCGGTTTGCTGTGCCGCAGTTGAAGTTACATTAAATCCCGCTGCCGTTATAAGCAGGGTCAACACAAGAAAAAATACCGTAATTTTTTTTAGAATTTTCATTAAATAAAAACCGCCCTCCCGTAAACTATCGTATATTACACAAACATTTTACTTTATAAAGTTGCGAAATGTCAAGTTCTTTTGTCGAAAACCAACAAAATTAATTTTCAAAAAAGCACTAAACAAAAAACGGCAAAAAATCCGCAATACACAATAACCAATACAGGGAATTGGTCTTTATGTAACGGTAACTTTACTGCTGTTGCCGGTTCTAAAATTACTTAAGCAAAACTTTTTCCATACATTCAAGCGTTGCTTCGGTAACGCTTTTTCTGCGCAAAATACACAGTTGACTTTAACGCTTAAAAGTGTTAAACTATAAAAGCGTAGATTTTAAAGTTTAGAGGCGAAAAAATGGTTATTACAGATTTTTTGGAGAAAAACGCAAGGCTATACGGACAGGAAACGGCGCTTGTGGAAATCAACCCGTCGGAGGAGCGGGACAAGGCGGTTACATGGCGCGAGTTCAATCTTATTGAAACCTCAAACTCTACCGCGCCCTACCGCCGGGGAATGACATGGCAGGAGTTTGACCGCAAGGCAAACAGGTTTGCTAATCTGCTTTTAAGCAGAGGTACAAAGCGCGGTACAAAGGTCGCAATTCTGCTTATGAACTGCCTTGAATGGCTGCCAATTTATTTCGGCGTTTTAAAGGCCGGCTGTATAGCGGTACCCATGAATTTCCGTTATTCGAGCGAAGAAATAAAATATTGCCTTGACCTGGCCGATGCCGAGGTTTTGGTTTTCGGTCCGGAATTTGTAACAAGAATTGACCCTATAAAGGATGAGCTTAAAAATATTAAAATATTTTTCTACATAGGTGCAAGCGGCCCCGAATATTCGGAGGACTGCATGAGCTTGATTCAATTCTGCTCCACTACCACGCCGCCTGTGGAGTTAAAGGAAACCGATGACGCGGCAATCTATTTTTCATCCGGCACCACCGGCTTTCCAAAGGCTATACTGCATAAGCACAGAGCCTTGACCAGTTCATGCATTACAGAGCAAAAGCACCACGGACAAACCCGTGACGATGTATTCCTTTGCATTCCGCCGCTTTATCATACCGGCGCAAAAATGCATTGGTTCGGCTCCCTCATTTCCGGCAGTAAAGCGGTGTTATTAAGAGGTGTAAAGCCCGAATGGATACTCCGCGCGGTGTCGGAAGAAAAATGCACAATCGTCTGGCTGTTAGTTCCCTGGGCGCAGGATTTGCTTGACGCGATCGATTCCGGCAGGGTAAAGCTTGAGGACTACCGTCTATCCCAATGGCGGCTTATGCATATTGGCGCGCAGCCGGTGCCGCCAAGCCTTATAAAGCGCTGGAAGAGTGTTTTCCCGAACCATCAGTACGACACCAACTACGGCCTTTCGGAGTCGATAGGCCCCGGCTGTGTTCATTTGGGTGTTGAAAACATTCACAAGGTCGGCGCCATCGGCAAGGCCGGGTACGGCTGGCAGGTTGACATTGTGGACGAAAAGGGCAAATCGGTCAAACAGGGCGAGGTTGGCGAGCTTATCGTAAAAGGCCCGGGGGTTATGACCTGCTATTACAAAAATAAGGAAGCCACCGATGAGGTTTTAAAGGACGGCTGGCTCTATACCGGAGATATGGCAAGAATGGACGAAGATGGCTTTATTTACCTTGTCGACCGTAAAAAGGACGTTGTAATTTCCGGCGGAGAGAATATATACCCCGTTCAGATTGAGGATTTTCTGCGTACAAACAACAAGATAAAGGACGTTGCGGTTATCGGTCTGCCGGACAAACGGCTTGGGGAAATCGCCGCGGCTATAATCGAAATAAAGGAAGGCGTTACCTGCACAGAAGAGGAAATAAACGAATTCTGTCAGAAGCTTCCAAGATACAAACGCCCCCGCACAATATTCTTTGACAAGGTTCCGCGCAATCCTACCGGAAAAATCGAAAAGCCGGTGTTAAGGCAAAAGTATTGCCACGGAAGCCTTGTGGAGTTTCAAATAAAGGAGTAACACTATGGACTTGTTTGTAAAACTTAGCATGCTTGTGGTTTTTTTCGCAATTACTGTTTACATAGGTTTTTACTGCCGCAAGCACTCAACCGATGTTAACGGCTTTGTATTGGGCGGCAGAAATGTCGGCCCGTGGCTTACCGCCTTTGCCTATGGCACCTCCTATTTTTCGGCGGTTGTTTTTGTAGGCTATGCGGGGCAGTTTGGCTGGAAATATGGAATAGCCGCCACTTGGGCGGGAATCGGCAACGCGGTTTTGGGATCGCTTTTCGCTTGGGCGGTACTGGGGCGCAGAACCCGC
>JBMNVM010000195.1:0-3087 GCA_050946805.1 Acutalibacteraceae bacterium
TTGTGCTTTAGCAAACAGCCGTTGACATATACCGTCGCATATGTCGCAACCCCTTCGAAAAACAGGGTTATGCGTTTATTCTCGTCCTCTTTCGACAGTCTGAATTTTTTTATGTACCAAGCGTTGAGGTAAGGGAAAAATCCCAGCGCCTCGTTATATTTTTTGTCCGGAATTTCCTCGATTACATAGTCGTGCGGCAAATCCACCTTAACCCACGGTACCTCGCTAAAGGCGCCCGTGTTGTATTCTCTGCTTGCCGGGCCGAAAAGCGCGCGTTCGGTTTTTGCGCTTTCGTATGCGGCTTGCTTGCAAATTGGGAAATCTCTTTCAATATCACCCTTATGAAAAAGCCAATCGCGGTCAAAGTCAATTATCTCTCGCATTTTCTTTCGCCCCTTAGTATGGATTATATTAATATATCTACCATAAAAAAAGCCCTATTTCCATTGACAAAATAGATTAATATGGACAAAATTGATGTTTTATGATATCATTATCAAAAATACGGCAAAGGGAAACAGGAAGTTTATGAAAACATATTTTGCACTGGGCAATAAAAGCTCCGATACTATGGCCGGCGCCGATGAGTGGCTTCATATAAACAATTTAGGCTACTACCGCGACCTTACGGAGGATATTTCAATAGTCAGAGAGAATGGACGGACGGACTACCATTTAATCTATGTTTCAAGCGGGGAAATAAATGCCGGCGGGAAATTTATGAAAAGCGGAGAATTTTGTATTTTTTATCCCGGACAGCCGCAAATTTACACCTATCTTAAGGGAAGTAATACGCTTTATTACTGGGTGCATTTTACTGGTAAACGCGTGCCGGAAATTTTTAAAAAATACGCTTTGTTTTCAGGCGTAAACATAAGTAACGGCCGTAAAAATGAGGCCGACAGCCTGTTCGGGCTTCTGACCGAAGCGCTAATGCACAAGGACGAGCAAAACAGCGCCTATGCGGTATCCTTGCTGTTTTCCGTTTTTTCACTGCTTTCCATGCCCAAGATAAACGCCGGCCCCTTTCTTAAAGCGGTCAGACTGCTTGAGGATATTGAGCACGAAACGACCGTAAACCGCCTTGCAGAAATGTATCATTTAAGCCCCGGGCATTTTATTCGCTCGTTTAAGAAAATATACGGCACCACACCCGCAAACTTTCGCATATCCTGCCAATTAACACAGGCAAAAAATCTTTTGAGTGACACCGAATTGTCGGTAAACGGCATAGCATACCAGTGCGGCTTTAAGGATCCGCTCTATTTTAGCAGGCTTTTTAAAAAGCATATAGGTGTATCCCCTTACCATTACCGCACCAAGTCCCGCAACACGGATACAAAAAGACCAGCAATACAATAATAAATCCAAAAACCGCTTAAACCTTACGGTACTAAGCGGTTTTCTCATTAAGTTAAGTTTATTAACACGGCGGCAACGGACCTGATAAAATGTCGGGGTATTCGTCCATTATCCAATCAAATTCGAATATTTCGCCGTTTATATCCCAAAGGCACGGCTGGTTATTGTATTCCCAATCCAGCGGAACCGCTACATCGGTCTGCTTTGCGGCATAAGAGTAACATTCCTTTAATTCGGCAATCTGCTGCTCATTAAGGATACCATTCGGGCAGGAAACGAAGAGAGGAGTTCCACTGCGGGAAAGCAGGGTTGCCCACTGAAGATTGAGTTTCCACGGAATGGTGCCGTTCGGCATTATTCCGACACAGTCGGCGTCAACCACATAAAAGGTGTTGTTTTGCGGCAGCCTGAAGGCCAGCGTGTTTACTCCTATTGCCCTTGTTCTGTTCCAATAGCGGCCGCTGGTATCATCACCTGTTCGGCTGATTTCCACAAGCCCCGCGCTCAAATGCGAAATGGTGTTGCAGCCGAGAATTAAAACGTCTTTGCCTGCGGTTTCTCTTATCAGACGGTAAAAATCCAGAACAATTTCGGCACTGGTCTTGGTACGGTCATAAAACGCCCAGTCTTTTTGTGTGGTTATTGTGCCGTTAAGTTCAAAACCGTACTGGCCGAACATATCAACAGTTGAAAAGTCATGCTTGATAAGCTCAAAGCCCCAGCCCTTAATTCTTTCAATATCTGATTTTATAAGTTCCTTTACAAGCGGGTGGGACGGGTCAAGGAATCTGTTTGTATGGTTAAGCCTGCATTCGGGATGTTTTTCTTCCATCTCGAAATTATGTAAAAAGCGTACCCAAAGGCCGGGTTTTGCGCCAAGTGATTTTATTTTCTCGGCCACAGCCTTCATATCGCCGAATTTCTCATTAGGAATCCAAGGGCCTCCCGGCTGGTTCGGCGACCATCCGGCATCAATTACCATAAATGGTTTAACTGCATTGCCTTTTGACAGTTTTACCTGCAGCATAGTGTCGGAGTAGATTTCCTCAGCGCTGCTTTTGCCGTAAGCATAGTACCAGTTATTGCCGCCGTAAACCGGCTCGGACGGCAGTATCGGGAAGGGGCACATAACGCCGCAGAACCGCTTTGTGGCTTCAAAGGAGGAAATATTGCTGTAATTGCGGCATACTACCGAACCGATTAACAGCTTGCGGCCGTTTAGCTGCACGCCCACGCTGCCGCAGCGTACGTCAAACCATGCGCTGACACCGCTTGAATCATATTCGAAACTGACAAAGCTTGCCGGCTGAACCATAACGCCGCAGCCGACGGTCTTCGTACCGTTAGAGACTAAAAAGTACCATGGCATAAAGCGCTCGCCGTCAAGGGTTTTCCATGTCAAATCGGCATAGGATCGCTCCCAGCGATCCCCTAAAACCTTGACATTTTCGCGTGTTTTGTAATTCCAGCGAAGCATTACAAATTCAGGCTGTGATTCCTTGGCGGTAAGGAAAACGTCAAACCTGTCGTCTTTAAGCTCAAAGGTAACCTCGGCATCGGTTTTGCCGGACTTATTCTCACATATTATTTTATAATCATCGGGAAGTCTTTGAATGTTTATCATAATACTTTCCTCCAATATGCTTTGCCCCGAAATGTGATATTTTAGCGGATTTAAGCTAAACCACAATATCAGCTAAAAACTTTAAAGCATTTTAAATATTA
>JBMNVM010000196.1:0-3065 GCA_050946805.1 Acutalibacteraceae bacterium
ACCACCGTAGATATAGGACAAATTTCCGCAATGCTTACCTACGGTGTGCAGATTTTGATGTCTTTAATGATGTTTTCAATGGTATATGTCATGATTACCATCTCACTGGAATCCATGAAGCGTATCTGCGAGGTGCTTGAAGAGCAGCCGGCTATTCAAAATCCAGAAAATGCGGTAATGGAAGTCAAGGACGGAGCCATCAACTTTGAAAATGTCAGCTTTAAGTACAGCAAGAGCGCGAAAAAATTCGCGCTTGAGGGCATAAATCTTGAAATTAAGTCCGGTATGACGGTTGGAATAATCGGCGGTACGGGTTCGAGCAAGTCATCCTTCGTACAGTTAATTCCAAGGCTTTATGACGTTACCGAAGGCTCGGTTAAGGTTGGCGGGGTTGACGTAAGAAACTACGACATTAAAACCCTGCGTGATGCGGTGGCCATGGTTTTGCAGAAAAACCAGTTGTTTTCAGGCACTATTAAGGAAAATCTTCGCTGGGGCAACGAAAATGCCACCGACGAGGAGATCGCCGAGGCCTGCCGACTCGCAAGGGCGGATGAATTTATCGAATCCTTCCCTGAAAAGTACGATACTTATATTGAGCAGGGCGGCGCCAATGTATCGGGCGGACAAAAGCAGAGACTTTGTATTGCAAGGGCACTGCTTAAAAAGCCGAAAATTTTGATACTTGACGATTCCACAAGCGCGGTTGACACAAAAACCGACGCATTCATTCGTGCATCCTTAAAGCAATACCTGCCGCAAACTACTAAGATCATTATTGCGCAGAGGGTCGCATCGGTTCAGGATGCCGATATGATAATCGTTATGAACAACGGCCGCATTGATGCTTGCGGAACGCATGATGAGCTTCAAAAAACAAACGAAATCTACCGTGAGGTATATGAGCAGCAGACAAACGGAGGTGCCATAGATGAATAAGATGAAAATGACGGCACCGGGCGGAAAAAGAAAATTAAATATAACGGCCTTAAAGCGGGTTTTGAAAATGCTGTTTGAATTTTATCCGGTGCTGGTTCCCGTAACCCTTGTCTGCATTATTTTTGCTTCAATAGTCAACACCCTGCCGGGAATTTTTAATCAGCAGATTATTGCCGGTATTGAAAAATGGTATGTAAGTAGAGATTGGGCTTCGGCAAGCAAGGAAATAATACCTAAAATCATACTTTTGGCAACCTTCTATTTTGTTTCATTAATAGCGGTTTTCATCCATACCCAGCTTATGGCCTTTATTACACAGGGCTTTTTGAATAAAATGAGGAAAACCCTATTTTCAAAGATGCAGGATCTCCCCATAAAATATTTCGATACCCACAAACACGGCGATATTATGAGCCATTATACCAACGACATTGACACCCTACGCCAGATTATTTCCCAATCCCTTCCGGCGCTTTTGCAGTCGTCGATTGTGGTTTTGTGCGTATTCTGTATAATGCTGTGGTACAGCATTTGGATGACATCTATTGTTGTTCTGGGCGTTATTGCTATGCTTTACATTTCAAAAACCGCCGGCGCGGGTTCCGCAAAATATTTTATACGCCAGCAAAAGTCCATTGGAAAGACCGAAGGCTATATTCAGGAAATAATGAACGGCCAAAAGGTTGTAAAGGTTTTCTGCCACGAGAAACAAAGTATTGATGAATTTGAAAAGATTAACGACGAGCTTTATAATGACAGCAGGCGCGCCCACGCCTATGCAAACTGTTTAGGGCCTATAATTATGAATCTCGGAAATATTATGTATGTTACTATTGCGACGGTCGGCGGATTATTCTTGCTTTCAAACTTTAAAAATTTTAGCCTTTCCGGAATGCCGTTTCAAATTAGCATTGTAATACCTTTCCTTAATATGACCAAGCAGTTTACGGGCAATATCAATCAGGTGTCTCAGCAGATAAACTCCATTGTAATGGGTCTTGCGGGAGCCGAGCGTGTTTTTGAGCTTATGGATCAAGAGCCCGAAACCGACGACGGCTATGTAACCCTCGTAAATGCCAAGTTTGACAAGGACGGCAATCTTGTGGAGAGCGACAAGCCCACAGGCATTTGGGCGTGGAAGCACCCGCACAAGGACGGTACACTTACCTATACCCAGGTTAAAGGCAACGTAAGGCTTTATGATGTTGATTTCGGCTACACGCCCGACAAGCTTGTGCTGCACAACATTGATGTTTACGCAAAACCGGGACAAAAGGCCGCCTTTGTCGGCGCTACGGGTGCCGGAAAGACCACAATTACTAATCTTATCAATCGTTTCTACGATATTGCTGACGGCAAAATCCGTTATGACGGAATAAACATCAATAAAATCAAAAAAAGCGACCTGCGGCGCTCGCTCGGTATAGTTTTGCAGGATACCAATCTGTTTACCGGTACGGTTATGGAAAACATTCGTTACGGAAAATTGGATGCAACCGCCGAGGAGTGCATAAACGCCGCAAAGCTTGCCGGCGCGCATGATTTTATAACACGCCTTCCCGCCGGTTACGACACCATGCTTACCAACAACGGCGCAAACCTGTCCCAAGGCCAGCGCCAGCTTATAGCCATTGCCAGGGCGGCGGTTGCCAATCCGCCGGTTATGATTCTTGACGAGGCAACCTCCTCAATCGATACCCGCACAGAGGCGATAGTTCAAAAGGGTATGGACAGTCTTATGCAGGGCAGAACGGTATTTGTAATTGCTCACCGCCTGTCTACGGTCAAGAATGCAGACGTAATAATGGTTCTTGACAAGGGCAGGATTATCGAGCGCGGCAACCACGAAAAACTGATTGCCGAAAAGGGACAGTACTATCAGCTTTACACCGGCGCATTTGAATTAGAGTAATTTACAATTTAAGAATATTCCTCTTTTTGAGCGCATAGAATTAAATGAAAATACAGCTCAAAGAGAGGAATTAATTATGCATGAAAAATGTCTGAAGAGCAACATTTTTGTTAACGAGACGTACTTTTGCGATTCAACCGAACAGGCAATAGATGTAGATTTCACATTACCCGATTACTGCCCGGACATTTCAAAAATTTTTAAATGCCATGCC
>JBMNVM010000197.1:0-3061 GCA_050946805.1 Acutalibacteraceae bacterium
CCGCCGTCGCGCGTGGTCATGTTTTTTATTTCTGCCTTTCTGCTGCCGAGTCTTTCCATAACCACTCCGACGTATTCCTCAGGAACCTCAATACTCAGCAGTTCTACCGGTTCAAGCAAATTTCCGTTCTCGTCATGCTTGAAAATTACCTCGGGGGCTGAGACCTGAAATTCATACCCTTGACGTCTCATGGTTTCAATCAGAATTGAAAGGTGAAGCTCTCCCCTGCCCGAAACCTTGAAGGTGTCCGCCGAATCGGTCTCCTCTACGCGAAGACTGACGTTTGTCATAACCTCTCTAAACAGCCTGTCGCGAAGGTTTCGTGAGGTTACGAACTTTCCCTCCTTGCCCGCAAAGGGGGAATTGTTTACCATAAAGTTCATGGAAATGGTAGGCTCGTCTATTTTAACAAAAGGCAGTGGCTCTATTTTTTCAAGCGAGCACGCGGTTTCGCCGATTTCAAGGTTCTGTATTCCCGCAACCTGAATAATATCGCCAACACTTGCAGACTCCGCCTCGTATCGTTTTAGCCCTTGATACATAAACAGCTTTGCAATTTTAACGTTTGTAGGCGGCCTGTCTTTATGGCAGACGGCAACGGTTTGTCCTGCCGTTACTCGGCCTCTTATGACCCTGCCTACACCTATTCTGCCAAGATATTCGTCATATTCTATATTCGAAAACAAAATCTGCAGTTCCCCGTCCGGGTCTCCCCTTGGCGGGTCTATTTCGTTAACGATGGCTTCAAACAAGGGCTTCATATCCTTACCCGGAATATCGGGCGAAAGGGTCGCGTATCCGCCCTTGGCGCTTGCGAAAACCACCGGAAATTCAATCTGGCTGTCATCCGCCCCGAGTTCGATAAAGAGATCAAGCACCTCGTCCACAACCTCGTAAGGACGTGCCATGGGGCGGTCGATTTTGTTTATTACAACTACCGCCTTTTTGCCGAGTGCCAGCGCCTTTTTCAAAACAAATCTTGTTTGGGGCATACAGCCCTCGAAGGCATCAACCAGCAAAAGCACTCCGTCCACCATTTGCAAAATTCGTTCAACTTCGCCGCCGAAATCGGCATGACCCGGAGTGTCAATTATATTGATTTTAATTCCGTTATACAAAACGCTTGTATTTTTGGAGAGTATTGTTATTCCGCGTTCCCTTTCAAGATCGTTTGAATCCAACACCCTTTCGTCCACATTTTCATTTTCGCGAAAGGTGCCGCTCTGCTTTAAAAGTTGATCCACAAGGGTGGTTTTGCCGTGGTCAACGTGAGCGATTATCGCAACATTCCTTAAATTGCCGATTTCAGACATTCTTTTTTGCCAAATCCCCTTTTAAACCGTCAAGACCGTAAAAATTCTTACTAAACCTGTATATTTTACCATTGAATCTGTTTTTTTGCAAGGATTTTAATTCTTTTTATAAATTTTCCCAAATTTCGGGCTTTTTTCGGCATAAATAATATGAACTTCTCTAAAACGAAAAAGGAACCGCGAAATAGCCCCTTAATAGTGTAATTTCAGGGTATCTATTCCGCAGTCCCGCAAATTTTTATATAAACGTAAAAATAACTGTCAAATCTCGCTATGAAAAATTATGCTCTTTTCTTTTTGCTTAATATAACTATTATAATTACAATTACAATAACAAGCACAGCAGCCAATGCACCCATTATCCAGATGACCGGGTCCATCGCCTCTTCTTCGGCCGCAGGCTGTTCTGTAAGTGTTACAAAGTAGACCGAAAAATGCTTTAAATTAACATTTTCAAGCATACCATTACTGCTTATTACAAGGTTTTGTTCGCAAAGCTCGGTCGAGCCGTCATCAAAGAGAGAATAAAGTGTTGCTTTTTTGCCCTTATGCTCGGAACCTACCATTATATCAACCGTAAGCGCTCCGAAACCATTGCGAATTTCCTTTGTCTCGCCGGTTGCGCTGTTGGTTCTAATCAATGTAAGATCTAAAGCCTTAACAATTTTTTCCTTAGAACCGATCTGAGCGGTTTCTTTAAGGGAGTCAATAAAGGTTTGATCAAGCTGCTTTGCGTTAAGTGAAATTGAAGTATTCTCAGGTAAGTTAAGTGTGAATTTGTCGGTACGGATATTGTCAACCACCTGTTGTTTATCTTCGCCGGCAGGAGCATTGGTCTGCACAACAGCAACTGGTACATCTCCGCTTTGTCTGTTTTCCTTCCAATTGTAGCCGCAAACCTTACAGCTTACACGATATGTTGCGCTTTGATCGGGGTCAGATGAGGAAAGAAGTACATATGTAAAATCGGAGTTCGAGGCAGGTTGTGTCTTCCCGCAGGTTGCACATTTGTGAATATGGGTACCCTTTTTACCATCGCTGAATACAAAATTATGACCAAGCGGAGTAATCTTTTTCTGAGGCTCAATTACTGCATTGCATTCGGAACATTTTTTGCCGTCGGTAAGTCCGTACTCGGTGCAGGTGGGAGCCTTGCCCTTGAGAACTAACGGAGTATGGTTTTTTTCCGGAAGCTTTTCGAAAAAAATCTTTCCGCAGGTGCATTTATTGGTAACAACTCCGGGTCTTCCGCATTTGCTTGAAGGCGCTCTGACCGCGATAAATGTGTGAACATGGTTAGGATCGCCGTTAAGATTCAAGGTTTTGGTTGAAAATGTATATGTTGCAATAATGCCGTGTGCATCCGCCACGGTATAGCTCGCTTCTCTACCGTTTATTTTTACGGAAAAAATATTATTCGGATTCTCACATTCCGCGTAAACCTTGACGATATAAAACGCGTTTACAACAAATTGGGAACCACTGTCAAGTTGGTTAGAAGGATCATCCTTATCATACCATGAAGCATCTGCATATTCACCGTTACAGGTTGCAATGGTTGAGGGTCTTTCACCCGGAGCCGGCTCCACAACAATAATATCAAGCGTTATGCCGTTGTCAGCCGCAAAGGTAAGCATCGTTGTTGCGGACAACATTATGCAAAGAGACAGAAATACCGTAACTACAGCTTTTATATAACTCTTAAATGTTCCGATCATAATATTTTCTCCTTAAACAAACGCAGCAAT
>JBMNVM010000198.1:0-3056 GCA_050946805.1 Acutalibacteraceae bacterium
GATAAAGACGGCTGGGTTACTTCACAGTATGCGGATAAAATCGAAGCGCCGCAGCCCGGCAGTTCATCTGATTCTTCAAAACCCCAAGATACATCGCAGCCGTCAGGGTCGCAGTCTTCGTCTTCTTCCTCTTCGTCTTCCCCTTCTTCATCCGAATCCTCAACTCCATCAACCCCATCAACGCCTCCCTCAACCCCTCAAAACGGTTGGTACACTGTGGACGGTAAAAAATATTACTATCAAAACTATGTTCCTATTAAGGGCTGGGCGGACATCGCAGGCATGCGTTATTATTTCGACGAAACCACCGGTGAAAAGAAATCACTTTGCGGCATAGACGTATCAAGCCATCAGGGAGATATTAACTGGGCGGCGGTAAAGGAGGCCGGAATTGAATTTGCCTTCATCCGTGTCGGCTACCGCGGCTACGAAACCGGAAAAATAAATCTTGACTCCAAATTTGTAAGAAATATTACCGAAGCTAAAAAGTATGGCATTAAATGCGGTGTTTACTTCTATTCAGTGGCCAAAGATGAAGTTGAAGCCGCGCAGGAAGCAAACTTTGTACTGGCGGCGCTTGAAGGCTATACATTGGATTTGCCGATTGTAATTGATGTTGAACACCGATCCGACAGGGTCGCAGGGCTTTCGGCAGCCCAGCGCACCAACAACACACTGGCATTCATTAAGGTAATAAAGGACAGCGGCAGGCAGGTTATGATTTACACCGGACATTATTTCTACCATAACTACCTTGAAAAGAACCGCCTTGCCGATATTCCGCTTTGGATTGCCTATTACACAGACGATAATAAAAAGGTGGCGGACGTAAATTACTCGTACTGGCAATATACCTCCTCAGGCAAAGTACCGGGAATATCCGGAAATGTTGACCTTGACATTTACATCCCGAGATAAAAGCCGGTAAACTTAAAATACATAAGTACGGATGGGGTGTTTTTTTGGATAACAAGCTTTATAAAACCATGCTTATTTTCGACGAGTACGAAAAGCGTTTCGCAAAGGCAAGGATTGATAAACCCTTTCGTGATTTAACTGATGACACTGTACGAACTACCGTACTTTCGGAAATAAAGAAAATCCTTGGCTACAAGGAAGAATTGATACCGCAAATTTCAGACCTAACCGAAACCTATCACGAGGATTTCGAAACATACACTGTTAAACAGCTGCGGTATCAAACATATAAAAACTGCTATGGCTCCGCTTCGCTTTATATGCCGAAGTACGGCGGCATAAAACCGCTGATTTTCATTTTTTGCGGACACGGCGGCAGAGGTCGGCTTCACCCATCCTATATGTTTATGGGGCACAGGCTTGCGAAAATGGGCTTTGCGGTCGTAATTCCGGATAATTTAGGTCAGGGCGACCGTGAAGGGTTCGGGCACAAGGACACAGTAGCGCCCTTTTATTGCGGGATATCCTTACAGGGCATGATACTTATGGAATCCGAAGCAGTTGTCCGGCATTTTACAAACAAGCCGTATGTAGATCTTTCAAGAGTGGGCTGCTGTGGCAACTCCGGCGGCGGCACGTTAAGCCTTTTTATGGCGGCACTCTCCCCCGAAATGAAGGCGATAGCCGCCACAGGGTACCCGAGTGAGTTTTCTTTTATAATGCAAAAGGAAAAACAACATTGTTTATGCAATATGCTGCCAGGCATCGGAAACGGCCCCGAAATGTGGGAGGTTTTGAGTTTATTTGCGCCAAAACCGTTATTTTTGGAGCAAGGATATAATGATCATTATTTTCCGCAGGATTTATTTATCCGCAATGCCCGCAAGGTGGCGGCAGTTTACAAGGCTTTTTCAAAAAGAGAAAACTTTGAATATTTGACTACTAAAACAAAGCATTCATGGGAAAATATTGACCGGTATCATATAAGCAATTTTTTTGCAAAGCATTTCGGCATGAATGAAGCCGTAATTGAAACGGACGAGGATGAAGCCCTTTTATTAAATGCCGAAAAACGTGTTATTAAATTTCCCAAAAACGCTATTACCACCGATGAAGTCGCACAGAATATTACGGGTATTAATATGCCTGAAAATACCCGTTTTTGCGATGTATTCAAGCCTAAATTCCGCGGTGAATATATATCTGAAGATGATATCTGCACCGATTTGATAGAGACGGATATTATGCAAATTTTCGCTCAAATGGAATCATATTTCGCCGAAAGATAATGATAATTTAAAAGCAGCCACTGTGGCTGCTTTTATTTAAATACAAAAGGTACAAAACACTCTTTCGTAAAACAAAAAGAAAAAATTTAAAAATTTCTCAACGTTTTAATACTCTTATTCGTATTATTAGTGAAAGGGGGAAACAAAGTGCAGAAATCTTTATTGCGTACGGATAAAGAATTAACTGAAATCTACCACCGCCATGTAAATACCGTTTATCGTGTCTGCCTTATGTATATGAAAAACAGGTTTGAAACCGAAGATATGGTTCAAAACACCTTTATAAAGCTGATGAGGGACAGCACAAAATTTGAAAATGAGGAGCACGAGAAAGCATGGCTTATCAGAACTGCCATAAATCTATGTAAAGACCATTATCGCCATTCATGGACAAAATCGGTTCCGCTTGATGAAATAAAAGAGCGGGAATCCGGAGAACATTTTGAAATCAGCGATACTTTGGAAAAAATCATGGCACTTCCCCCTAAATATAAAACCGCAATTTATATGTACTATTACGAGGGCTATTCAACGGTTGAAATAGCTAAAATACTTCGCAAAAACGAGTCAACGGTACGAAGCTTTTTGCATACCGGAAGAAAACTTCTTAAAATTGAAATGGAGGATGAGCTTGCGTGAAAAGCGATGATATTAAAAGAGCGTTTGATGCGGTCGAGCCTACTAATCAGCAGACCGAGCGAATGCTTGAAAATGTATTATATCAAGCCAACAGCAAAAGAAAAATTGATTTTGGGCTATTTTTGAACCCAAGAAGAGCAGCCGCTGTCTTTGCAAGTGTTATATGCCTAACCGCGGTGCTGATGGTTCTTAAAAATCTTAATAAAATCA
>JBMNVM010000199.1:0-2954 GCA_050946805.1 Acutalibacteraceae bacterium
AAGTCAATGGAAATTCAGCAGTCGGCCGATGTTGAAAACTTTTTGGAGGAAGGCTTTTTATCGGCCAAAACGGCAAAGCTCTGGCTTTCAAAATCCGAGTATTGGGGCTTTGTTGACAGTTCGGTTATCCTTGAAAATTTCCCGAGAGGGTCGTATGAGCTGAATGTCAAGGATATTATAAACTTTAATTACAAGCGCTCAACCCCGTGGAGCGGAGATTTAAACATACTTTTTGAGGACATAGATTACACCATTTCCCAAAAGGGCAAGGTGGTTATACTTGCGGGCGAAAAGCGCGCCGCAAATGTGCTTTGCAGGGAGCTTAACGAGCGTGGAATAAATGCGGTGTTTATGGAAAACCCGCAGGAAATAAAAAGCAGTGTTACAATAACCTTAGGCGGGCTTTCAAGCGGATTCGAGATACCTTCGCAAAGATTTTTGCTTATTACAAGAAGGTATATTGCATCCGACAGTAAGCCAAGGCGCAAGCGCCCTAAAAACGCTCAGGAAATAGGCTCGCTTGACGAGCTTCACCCGGGCGACTATGTGGTGCACGAGGCTCACGGCATAGGCATATTTGACGGCATAAAGCAAATAACCAACGGCGGGGTTACAAAGGATTATATTAAGATAAAATATGCCAAAAGCGATGTGCTTTATGTCCCCGTAACACAGCTTGATTTGGTTTCCCGCTATATCGGTGCCTCGACCGAGGACGGCTCGATACGCCTCAACCGTCTTGGCGGCAGCGAATGGCAAAAAACAAGAAAAAGGGTAAAGGCTTCGGTTCGTGATATGGCCAAGCAGCTAACCGCCCTTTATGCCAAAAGAATGGCGGCAAAGGGCTATGCCTTCGGCCCCGATACCGATTTGCAAAACGATTTTGAGCGACGGTTCGAGTATGACGAAACCGAAGACCAGCTTCGTTGCGTTAACGAGATAAAGGCGGATATGGAGCGGGATGTGCCGATGGACCGCTTACTTTGCGGTGATGTAGGATTCGGCAAAACCGAGGTAGCCCTGCGCGCCGCCTTTAAATGCATAAGCGAAGGTAAGCAGTGCGCCATGCTGGTGCCCACCACCATTCTTGCGATGCAGCATTACAACACGGTTGTGCGCCGCTTCGGCGAAATGCCGGTCAGTGTCAGCCTTTTAAACCGTTTTGTTTCACCAAAGCGGCAAAAAAAGATAATAGATGATTTAAAGTGCGGCAGGCTTGATATGGTTATCGGCACCCACAGGCTAATATCGAAGGATGTTGAATTTAAAAATATAGGCCTTGTAATTATTGACGAGGAGCAACGTTTCGGCGTGGCGCAAAAGGAGCGCTTAAAAGAGCTGTATCCGTTTGTCGATATTCTGACCCTTAGCGCAACCCCAATACCGAGAACCTTGAACATGGCTTTGTCGGGGCTTAGGGATATGTCCTCTATTGACGAGGCGCCGGGGGATAGGCACCCCGTTCAGACCTATGTGCTTGAGTACAATTTGGGGGTAATAATAGATGCCATAAACAAGGAGATACGCCGCGGCGGACAGGTATATTACCTTCACAACAGGGTGGAGACCATTGAAAGGTGTGCCGCAAAGCTAAAGCAAAAGCTGCCAGATGTTAATATTGGCATTGCACACGGGAAAATGAGCGAGGATGAGCTTACCGATATATGGAAAAAGCTGCTTGAGCATGAGATTGATGTGCTGGTCTGCACAACCATCATCGAAACGGGTATTGACGTGCCAAACGCCAACACGCTTATTATTGAGAATGCCGACCGAATGGGATTGGCGCAGCTTCACCAGTTAAGGGGGCGTGTCGGGCGCTCGGCGCGTAGGGCTTACGCCTATTTTACCTTCGGGCAGAACAAGCAGTTAAGCGATGTAGCAGCAAAACGGCTTGAAGCTATTCGTGAATACACAGAGTTCGGCTCCGGCTTTAAAATTGCCATGCGCGACCTTGAAATACGTGGCGCCGGCAGTATTTTAGGCGGAGAACAGCACGGTAACATGGAATCGGTAGGGTATGATATGTATTTAAAACTTCTATCCGAAGCCATTAACGAAGAGAAAAACGGCGCCCCGCCGCAAGATGATATGCCCTGCACCATTGACCTTAATGTTTCCGCACATATTCCGGAAAGCTATATCGGTTCGCTTTCCGCAAGGCTTGGAATTTACAAACGTATTGCGAACATCAGAAACGATGCCGATGTCAGCGACGTAATAGACGAGCTTTGCGACCGTTTCGGTGAGCCGCCCGAAGCGGTAATGGGGCTTATAAACATCGCAATCCTGCGAAGCAAGGCGGCAGCCGCGAAAATAGCCGAAATCACGGGCACCACAAATACCGCTATACTTCACATCAACTCAATAGAGCCTGAAGTGGTACAAAAGCTGTCGGATTATTTTGGGAACAGATTCACGCTGAATGCCGCCGGCAAGCCGGTTTATACAATAAGGCTATTAAAGGGGCAGAAAATGTCCTCGCTTGTGGAGGAGCTTCAAAAAGCCCTGTAATTTTGAAAAAATATAGTAAAATTATAGTGGACTTTTCATAAAGGCTGGTATATAATATCTTTATTAATTGTTCATTTTGGAGGTTTAAAAATGAAAGTTTTAAAAAGAACGGCGGCAGCAGTGCTTTCACTTATAATGGTACTCTCATTTGCCGCCTGTCATAAGAAGGATGAGATTGCGCTGACAATCGGCGATGTTAACTTCACATCGGCCTACTATTTGTGCGCGCTCATCAATGCTGACCTTGAAGCAAAGAACAAGGTATACGAAGATTTAAGCGCCGAGGAGAAAAACAGCGATAAAAAAATCAATTATTATTCCAAGAAGATTGACGGTAAAAAATATGTTGACTGGGTAGAGAATACGGCCATGTCCAATCTTAAAAAGATTGCGGCTTACAAAACTCTTTGCAAACAGAATGATATTAAGATTACTGACGA
>JBMNVM010000200.1:0-2935 GCA_050946805.1 Acutalibacteraceae bacterium
CCCTGTCTCAGGCTGTATCTCATACCTTGTGACACTCGGTCCCTGCGTAACTTGCAGAAGTTTCGCCTCGACGTTAAAATCACTCAATACCTCCATAAGTTTCTGAGCCGTCTCGCGCATTTCCTGGCGTTTATCCGCTGACACCGGCGGAGCGGCTTTTAAAAGCTTTAACGGCGGAAATTTATATTCCTTAACCTCTTTAACAATCGCTCCGTCTATTTCCGAATGTATCTCATCACGTTCCGCTTTTGTTATCGGCGCCGCCTTTTCCTCCTTTGCCGCAGGTTTCTGCTGCTCCGGCTCAAAATCGGTTTCCGCAGCCGCGTCAGGTTCAGGCTCGCGTTTCACCGACAAAATCGGTTCGTCCGGTTCAGGTTTAAATATAACATTTTCTATTTCCGACACCGGTATTACATTCTCCTCCGGCTTTGTATCTTCGGAAATATCTTTCTTTTTCACTTTTTTCTTTGGTTTTTCATTATCTATTTCAAAATCAAGGCTTTCTCCGGTAAGCGCCGGTTTTTCAGGTTCCGGAATAATTCTTTCCACCTTTTTCTTGACTCTGCGTCCCTGCTCGTATCTGTCAGGATGCTCAACCTCAAACTCCTCTCTCATGCCAAATAACCCGGAAACAAAGGTAGAGACCGCGGTTACAACCGAAATTTTTAAAATAAGGCTCATTAATGTAACAATAGCAAAAATTAAAACTATTACAGCAGCGGTTTTACCGATTGTATTTACAAATATCATTGAAAGTATTCCGCCCAAAAAGCCTCCGCCGGTGCCTGCAACTCCGTATCCGTAAAGTTCGCTTACCGGCATCGTTTTATCCGACATAATATGTATAAGACCGGCCACACACGAAATAAAGAAAAACAGCATAATAGATTTTATATATAGCCTGTCATACGATTTCATCTTTACAACATATATTCCCAACCCGGCAATTGCAGGGGGTATAAGATACGCTGTTTTCGCAAACAAGCCGAACATTATATCATGAAAAAATACCGCGACAATCGCTTCGGTATTCATATAAGTAAATACACCGATTAAAACCGCAGCAAAAAATAATATCATTGCAACAGTATTATATGACAAGCTTATCTGTTGTTTCTTAGCTGTTTTTCTGCCGCCGCTTTTTTTTGCGGCAGACGTCCTTTTTGTACCTGTTTTTTTTGTACTTGTTTTTCTTGCAGCCATTTTCCTATTCCTTTCATAAGTATATTAAAGCCGTCACGGCACAAACCGTCCATTTTATCCTAATTACTTATTATATCACATATCTGCTGAAAATGCTATAGCTTTTTTGCCGAATTTATAAAAAGTTTTGTAAATTACCTATAAACACTTGAAGTATTTAACCAAATCTGTTAAAATAAAAATAAGATGGCGGTATTGTCTGCCGAATCCGAAGGCTGCAATGCGTCCATCGAATACAACTTGTCATTACAATAATTTTATCCTTTTTAAACGGGAGAGGAGAGAAAACAAATGAATCAGCGGAGCGTTTTAATAATAGAAGACGAACAACCGATAATTGATATTTTAAAATTTAATTTAGAGAAAGAAGGATATATGGTTTTTGAAGCTATGGACGGCCTTACCGGTCTTGATTATGCAATTTCAAAAAAGCCGGATCTTGTCCTTTTGGATGTTATGCTTCCGCAAATGGACGGATTTGAAGTATGCCGCCGCGTAAGAGAAAAATCTTCTGTCCCCATTATTATGCTTACAGCGCGTGACGAAGAGGTAGACAAAGTTCTCGGCTTAGAGTTAGGCGCCGACGACTATATGACAAAGCCTTTTTCAATACGTGAACTTACCGCCCGCGTCAAGGCAAATCTAAGACGCACAATACCGGATGCAAATTCGCCGGTGGGTTCGCCTGCAAATACAATTTCCTCCGGTGAACTTGTAATAAACACAGAGCGCTACGAGGTACAGAAGCGCGGTCAGGTTATTGAAATAACCCTGCGCGAATTTGAGCTTTTAAAGTTTCTGGCAACTCAGCCGCAAAAAATATTCACGCGTGAAAACCTTTTGGAGAATGTTTGGGGATATGAATATTACGGCGATGTCAGAACGGTAGACGTTACAATACGCCGTCTGCGCGAAAAAATCGAAGACGATCCGGGTATGCCTCGGTATATAGTTACCAAGCGCGGCGTCGGTTATTATTTTAACAAAGTGTGAAATTATGTTTCGAAGTATTCAATATAAATTAGTTACAATTTTCGGTCTTTTGGTGCTGTCTATTATAACTGTGATAGGTTCGCTTCTTCTTGTAAATATAATTAATTTTTATAACAGTGAATTTACAGTTATGATGGAACAGGTATTTACCGATGAATTTGTCGCTTCACTTGAAGAATCTTCAAATTCAGAGGAAGGACTTTCACTCCTTTCCGATACGGTACGCTCATATATCGGGCCGCTCGGAATAGACACCTACCGCTTTTACTGCATTTTAGACGCAAAAAACGCTTCTGTTCTTGCCTCTTCCGATTCAGTAAAAAGCAGCGGACTTACCAAAACCGACAATATTATAATCGCTATGACCGGTAAACGCGGCAATATGACAAATGCACGCAATTCTTATATGGATTACGCCGTACCTCTCGACGGCCGGGACGGCACACCCAAATACATAGTTTACATCAAAGACACTAAAGACGAACTCCAGAGCATAACGCGCAATATGTCTTTAATTGTCCTGCAGGCTTTACTTATAGGCAGTGTAATAGCTATTATTATCGGATATCTTCTAAGCCGCACAATAACTATTCCGATAATCAATCTTACCAAGCGCGCGGAAAGAGTCGCCTCCGGAGAATTTGACACTATGCCATTGTCAAAATCAAACGACGAAATCGGCAGATTATCCAACACCTTTCAATATATGTCCACTGCTTTGCATGAGACTATCGACGAA
>JBMNVM010000201.1:0-2929 GCA_050946805.1 Acutalibacteraceae bacterium
TTTAATAGTATGTGCTTATTTTGCTGTCAGCCTTGTTAATCTTTGGGGCAGTCTGAATGACAGTATTACCGAACTCAAAAGCTTAAAGGCTCAGCTTTCGGCTGAAAAGAACGAGGTTGAGGAGCTTAAGGCAATACTTGAATCGGATTCTGACAAACCGCTCATCGAAAAGGCGGCTCGTGAGCGGCTTGGGTACATTTATTCGGACGAGCAGGTTTTTGTTGATATATCAGGAAGCTGATATTTTATACTTTGAAATTTTGGGGAGGATTTCATTTCTTTATGGAGTTAACGGTTGGACAAATTGTCGAGGGGAAAATCACCAGCATTATGAACTTTGGTGTTTTCGTGGATCTTGGTGAGGGTAAATCCGGCTTGGTACATATCTCGGAGGTATCCCGTTCCTATGTAAACGACATTAAGGACTATGTCAAGGTAAACGACATTGTCAAGGTTAAGGTTTTAAGTGTCGGGGAAGACGGAAAGATATCTTTGAGTATTAAACGCGCCATGGAGCCGGAGAAAGAGAGTAAAGAGCAACGGGAAAAAAGACCTAGTCAGAATTCAAAGCCTGACAGTTCTTTTGTCTGGACTCCTAAAAAGGCTGAACCGTTAAGCTTCGAGGAAATGATGACCCTCTTTAAGCAGGCAAGTGATGAGAAGTTTTCGGATTTGAAGAAAAAGAATCCGGAAGTAAAGCGGTCTAAGCGCGGTGCTATTAAATAGTTATCATATCGGCGGAGCGTTCGGAGTACGGCTGTTCTGCCTTTTGATTAGGTGGTGAAAAGGTGTTAAACGAAATATCAGTTAGCAAAATTACCGATGCGGTAGAGCGTTTATGCATACTTGCTAACAAGCAGCTTCCCTGCGATATTGTGTCAAGAATAGAAGAAGCAGCTAAAAGCGAAACAGACCCGCTTGCCTGTTCGTTGTTATCAGATATAAAGCGAAATATTGATGTTGCAGACAAAACAAACCTGCCGATTTGCCAGGACACCGGCATGGCGGTTGTTTTCTTGAAGGTGGGTCAGGATGTGCACTTTACCGGCGGCTCGCTTGTTGAGGCCGTGAACGAGGGTGTTCGCCGCGGCTATGAAAAGGGACTGCTTAGAAAATCAATAGTCGCCGACCCGCTAAACCGAGTAAACACCGGTGATAATACGCCGGCGGTCATCCACACCGAAATTGTGGAAGGTGATTCGGTCGAAATCACCGTTGCGCCTAAAGGTTTTGGCAGCGAGAATATGAGCGGCATTAGAATGTTAACCCCCTTTGACGGCCGTCAGGGCGTTGTGGATGCCGTTCTTGAAATAGTAAAGACGGCCTCAAACAATCCTTGCCCGCCTATGGTGGTAGGTGTCGGAATAGGCGGCGATTTTGAGCAATGTGCGTTGCTTTCAAAAAAAGCGCTTTGCCGAAGCACCGACAAAAGAAACGAAAATAAGTACTATGCCGCTTTGGAGCAGGAGCTTTTGGAGAAAATCAACAAGCTTAATATAGGTCCGCAGGGGTTTGGAGGAATAACTACGGCTTTGGCGGTTAATATAGAAACTGCCGCCACCCATATAGCCGGTCTTCCGGTGGCGGTAAATATCGGATGCCATGTTACACGTCATGCATCCTGCGAGGTTAGATAATGAACAAGATTAATTTGGTTGCCCCTTGTCTTTTCGGGGTGGAAAGCGTTGCGGCGGATGAATTTCGCCGTATGGGGTTTGAGGATGTCGTTACCGAAAACGGCAGGGTACTGCTGTCGGGTGAACTAAATATGCTTGCAAGGGCGAATATCTGCTCAAGGTTTTCAGAGCGGATTTTGATAAATGCGGGAGAATTTACCGCCCTTTCTTTCACGGAGCTTTTTGACGGTGTAAAGGCTCTCCCGTGGGAGGAATATATCGGTCGGGATGATGCGTTCCCTGTAAACGGCTGGAGCATTAATTCAAAGCTTTTCAGCATTCCCGATTGTCAGTCCATAATAAAAAAGGCAATAGTCGAAAGGCTGAAGCTTAAATATAAAATCGAGCATTTTGCCGAAACCGGGCCGGAGTATAAAATCCGCTTTTCGATTTTAAAAAACACCGTTACGATGATGATTGACACATCGGGCGAAGGACTTCATAAAAGGGGATACCGCCGCAATTCAAATGATGCGCCTATAAAGGAAACCCTTGCGGCGGCCATGTGCGATCTTGCGCGCATTTACCCCGACACAAAGCTTTATGACCCGTTTTGCGGCAGCGGTACTATCCTTATTGAAGCGGCGCTTATGGCCGCCAATATTGCTCCGGGCATCAGGCGCTCCTTTGCCGCCGAGCGTTTCGGTTTCATTCCCCAAAAGGTCTGGAGTGATGAGCGTACCCGCGCGCGTGATTTGATAAGACACAACATTGATTTTTCAGCTTTTGGGTACGACATTGACCCGAATGCTGTTGCCGTAACCCTTGAAAATGCCAAAAAGGCCGGTGTTGAAAAGTATGTAAAGGCTGCGGTAGGCGATGTTAAGGATTTTTCGGTTCCGAAGGAACGGTGCCTTGTAATCACCAACCCGCCTTACGGGGAGCGGCTTTTGGACATAAGGGCGGCGGAAGAGCTTTATAAAATAATGGGGCAGCGCTTTACAGGCGGCGACGGCCAGAAGTTTTACATTATAAGTCCCCATGACGAGTTTGAAAGCTTTTTCGGCAGGCCGGCTGACAAGCGCAGAAAGCTTTACAACGGCATGATAAAATGCCAGTTGTTCATGTACTTTAAAAATAACAGGTAAATTTAAGGATGGTATTTTATGTTGACCGAAAAATTGGAAACCAAAATTGCGGGAGAATATGACGTTGCGGTCTGCGGAGGAGGTTTTGCGGGAATATCAGCAGCCCTTGCCGCGGCAAGAGAGGGCAAAAAAACCGTACTTTTTGAAAGGCAGTATATGCTCGGC
>JBMNVM010000202.1:0-2906 GCA_050946805.1 Acutalibacteraceae bacterium
AAAGGCACCCGAATGGGTGCCTTGCTTTTTGGTTGCGGGGACAGGACTTGAACCTGCGACCTCCGGGTTATGAGCCCGACGAGCTACCAACTGCTCTACCCCGCGATATATTTGATTTCGTTTACTGAGTACTTTAATATTATACACGAAATATAATTATTTTGCAACCCTTATTTTAAAAAAAGAATAAAAATTTTTGTCTGATTCTTGACAAAGAAAGAAAACAGTCGTATAATATCAAAAAAGCGAATATGGATTGGGGTGCTGGCGGCAAGCCGGCTGAGATTGAAACTGAGTGCGTTTCTGACCCGTATAACCTGTACGGATAATGCCGGCGTAGGGAATTTTTTAAAAACGAAGTGCGCATGGTTTTAATCCATGTGCGTTTTTTGTTTTATAGGGGAATGGAGGTGCAAAAGATGAAAAGAAATACAACATTCAAGCTTTGCTTTTGCGGAATTATGATTGCGCTGTCAACTGCGCTGAGCCTTGTTAAACTTTGGCAGATGCCGTACGGCGGCTCGGTAACGCTTTGCAGCATGCTCCCGGTTATGCTGGTGGGCTATATGTTCGGCACAAGAACCGGCCTTGCGGCGGCTTTCGCTTACTCTGTTATTCAGGCACTGCTCGACATCGGAAGCATTTCCGGCTGGGGTTTAACTGCCGGGGTTTTCGCGGCATGTTTACTGCTCGATTATCTGCTTGCTTTTACCGCGCTCGGTCTGTCGGGCGTCTTTAAAGGCAAAATGAAATCTGATTTTGCGGCGTATGTCTGCGGCATGTGTCTTGCGGTATTTTTGCGGTTTGTATGCCACTTTATTTCAGGTGTTGTGCTTTGGAGCAGCACAGCGGCGTTTGAGCCGGCTTGGCTTTATCCCATCGCCTACAACGGCGGATTCTTACTGCCGGATTTGGCTATTTGCGTTGTAGTCGGAATTATCCTCTACAAGCCGCTTAAAAAATTAGTTAAAGCCTAATGCTAAGGCTGAACAAAAGCAAAAAATCCTCCCAATAGGGAGGATTTTTTATTTTACAGCAGATCCTGAGCCATTTTAAAGGTGTCAAGGGATGATGTTCTGTCTTTATTTACCACTCTTGCGGCGAAAGCCTGGGCGCCGGGGAAGGTCTGCGTCTTAAGGACTATTTGCTTTGCAAGCAGCAAATCTGCGCTGGTAAAGTTTCCGTCGCCGGTAACGTCATATTTTACTGAAATCATAATAATTTCATACTGATTTATCAGAAGCATTCCGGTTTTGATAACGCCTGTCTGCTCCACGTCTTGGTTGTTAACAATTTTTACCGGAGAATTAAACTGCGATATTACCGATTCAACGGTGTCACCGATTTTAACCCCTTTAAGGCACTCGTCTTCTATATAAACCTGGCTGTCTTTTTTTATTTCAAAGGAATTGGTGCTGTTTTTGTAACGGTTTTCAGATAATGTTGGATAATGAAACTCTTTTATACCGGCTCCTGAGAAATCGCCGCTTTCAATATGGGAACCAACGAAGGTATCACCAAAAAAAGCTGAAACCGTATTGGAGCCAACAAGGAGATATTCATTATAAATAATACCTGTGTCATCATCATCCCAGGTTACATCAACTGCATACCAATTTCCGTCTTCCATTTGGACATAGTTCCACATATGCGGACCCGAGCCTCCTGCGGCGGAAGTTGTAATTCCGGTTCCCGAAACCAAAACACAGGGAATATCATTATAATCGCAAATCAGCTTAAATGCTTCGGCAATTCCCTCGCATACTGCTTTTCCGTAAAGCAGTGAGCCGGTTGCTTCGTGCGCAAATTCGTTCTCTACATATTCAACCTGACGGCATAGATTATCATGAATTGATTTTACCTTATCGTATCTTGTTGTACCCGAAACCGGGAAATTTTCAACCGCAGATTCAAGCGATTCGTTGGTTTGGATGAGATTATTTTTATATTTGTCTTGAATTACAATGGAAATAACTACTCCGGTGAAGGTTGATCCGGAAAGCCCTTTGCGATAGATGAACCATACTCCGCATCCGTCCTGACCGAGTTTAAGCCAGTAAATTTCAGGATAGTCATACAGCATTGCGTCCATCGCTGATTGAACGTCATTAAGCAATTCCGGAGGATACTCTTCATAAGTGGTAATAGGGTCCGGCAGGGATATTGTAACTTTTTCTGTATCGGGCTTGATTTGCTTTAGGGCGTCGTAAATTGCCTTTGCATTTGTGCTGAGCTGCTCACCATAGAGATATACGGATTTTGCAGAACTGCCGCTTGCCAAAGCTGAACCGGGCATTAAAACAAGCGCCAGGCAAAGAATGATTGATAATAAACCGACAATTCTTTTTTTCAAAATATACACCTCATAAAAATATATTTACTTCATATATATAATATTATATCATAAAAGACAATTTATTGCAACTAAAAGGTCGGCCTAACGCAAGAGAAAATGATAGTTTTCAGATATTTTTGCAATTAAAAAACGACGCCGCAAGGACGTCGTTTTTTTGGTGACCCGGACGAGAATCGACCTCGTGTTACCGCCGTGAAAGGGCGGTGTCTTAACCGCTTGACCACCGGGCCTCATGTTGGTAGCGGCGATAGGATTTGAACCTACGACACTTCGGGTATGAACCGAATGCTCTAGCCAACTGAGCTACACCGCCATATAGCAGTTTTAACAGCCTATAAACTATACCACAAAATCATGGTATTTGTCAACACTTTTTTTAAAAAATTTAAAAAATCACTCCAAACTGCCCCAATCAAACTGAGTAAGCCTTCCTTGATTCTGAAGTTCCGGGTAGCCCCATTGCCGCAGTACCTCATAAGCTGCCACCGCTACGGTGTTTGATAAATTAAGGCTTCGAATCCCCTCTCCCATAGGCAGGCGAACACAGCAG
>JBMNVM010000203.1:0-2897 GCA_050946805.1 Acutalibacteraceae bacterium
TTTAAAATTTATGATTACAATTTTTATAATGGTATGTTAAAATTAAAAAATAGAAAACTTCGGGTGTTAATGAATGATAGTAAAAAATAAAAGGATGTATTCAATTTTAATGTGGATAACGGGGCTGCTTCTTTGCCCGTTAGGGGTTACTTTGGCGACAAACGCCGGTTTTGGCGTTTCAATGATAGAAGCGCCGGTATATATTTTATATTTAAAGCTTTCATCGCTATTTTCATGGTTTACCTTTGGAATGGCCCAGTATGTTCTGCAAGGTATTGCTTTATTGATTTTGTGTCTTTCAATTCGCAAATTTAAATGGAGATATTTGTTATCCTTCGGCACGGCGGTGCTGTTTGGATTGATTCTTGACGGCTGGCGGCTGATACTCGGGCACAGTCAGTACACCGATTTATATACTCGTATTATTTGTTGTGCCCTCGGCATTATTATTACCTCCTTTGCCGTTGCCTGCTTTTTCAGAACCGAATTTCCACAGGAGGTTTGGGATCTTTTTGTAAAGGAATTTGCAATTACATATAAAATTAATATGACACGTGTAAAGTGGGTGTATGATATAACCTCCCTTGCCGTGGCGGCTTTGTTAATGTTTTTATTTTTCCGCAAAATTGTCTGGTCGGCAATCGGTATCGGGACAATTATCACTACCTTTATAAACGCTCCTTTAATCGGCTTTATGGGTAAATTGATTGACAAATTAATTTCGGTTGAAAAACCATAAAAATATTTTCAAAATGGGGGCAATATTATGGAAAACTGCGGCAACAAAATAGCGGCTGTTGTCTTCACATCAAACACCGGATTTACAAAGCGCTACGCCGAAATAATCGGTAAGGAAAAAGACCTGCCTGTTTATCCTTATGACGAGGCGGTAAGCAAAATTCCCGCGGGAAGCGCAATTGTTTACCTCGGCTGGCTTAGGGCGGGGAGTATTGTCGGCTACAAAAGGGCTTCAAAAAGGTTTAATATCAAGGCAGTCTGCGGTGTCGGAATGGCGGAAAACGGCTCGCAGATTGAATCTGTCAAGAAAATAAACCGCCTGCCCGAGGGTTTGCCGCTTTTTATATTGCAGGGCGGCTTTGATATGGACAAATTAAAAGGTTTAAACAAATTTGCAATGAAGGTTATGGCCGGTACCGTCGGCAAATCCCTTGCTAAAAAGGAAAACCGCAGCCCTGAAGAAGAGGATATGCTGGCTCTTTTGCAAAACGGCGGCGACCGTGTAAGTATTCAAAATCTTACAGAGTTTTCTGCTTGGATGGATAAGGGCGTATAATTGCCGGTTTTTGAAAATTATGGGGAGTAAAGAACAAAAATTAAAGCTTTACGCCGACTGGAATCCGTGGCACGGATGTACTAAAATCAGCCCCGGCTGTAAATACTGCTATGTTTACAGGCAGGATGAAATGTACGGCAACGCCACTGCCGCGGCGATTTGCAGAAAGACCCGCGCTTTTAATCTGCCGCTCGCGAAAAAACGCGGCGGCGAATATAAAATCCCTGCCGGTACGGTTGTTTTTACCTGCTTTACCTCTGACTTTTTGCTTGAAGATGCAGACGAATGGCGCCCCGAATGCTTTAAAATGATGCGGCAGCGCCATGATTTGTGGTTTTATTTCTTTACAAAGCGGATTGACCGGCTTTCAAAATGTCTGCCGAAGGACTGGCAGGACGGGTATGATAATGTGATTATCGGATGTACGGTTGAAAACCAACAAACCGCTGATTACCGACTGCCGCATTTTATGTCTCTCCCTATTAAGCACCGCTCTATAATAGTTGCCCCGATACTTGAAAGGGTGGATTTATCAAAATTTCTTAATGAAAAAATAGCAGAGGTCGCGGTAAGCGGTGAATCGGGCTTTGAAGCGAGGCCTTGCAATTACGACTGGGTGCTTGATATAAGGCGGCAGTGTGTGGAAAAGGATGTTCCGTTTAGGTTCCATCAGACCGGCGCGAATTTTATAAAAGACGGTAAAGTCTACCGTATTAAGCGTAAGTACCAGCTCTCTCAAGCCAGAAAGGCCGGAATTGATTTTAAAATAGGGGATTATTTTATCCCGAAAACCGCCTTAAATAACATTAAATTCTTGACTGATAACGGAGGGGAAAATGCAGGAGTTTAAAATAACAAAGAAATTTTTTGATTTAAAGGATTTGGATTATGCCGCCTTTCAAAGCAAATTGACCCCGGGTATTCCGCCTGAACACTTTATAGGTATTCGAATGCCGCTAATGCGCAAACTTGCAAAGGAATACATAAAAGACCCCGAGTGTGTGCAGTTTTTAAATCGGCTTCCCCATAAATATTATGAAGAAAATATGCTTCACGGACTGCTTATAGAGCAGATTCGGGATTATGACGAATGCATAAAACAGCTTGATATCTTTTTGCCGTATGTTGACAACTGGGCGGTCTGCGATGTAATGTCGCCCAAGGTTTTTAAAAGAAATACTAACAGGCTGATTGATGATATCAACCGCTGGATTGCCTCACGGCATACATATACAATCCGTTTCGGAATCGGAATGTTGATGCGGTATTATCTTGAGGATTTGTTTAAACCCGAATACCTTTCTCTTGTGGCATCGGTACGGTCGGATGAGTACTATGTTAAAATGATGATTGCATGGTTTTTTGCGACCGCCCTTGCAAAGCAGTATGAAAAAACCGTACCATACATTGAAAGTAAAGTGCTTGATGACTGGACACACCGCAAAACAATCCAAAAAGCCTGTGAAAGCTATCGAATTTCAGATGAACAGAAAAAATATCTTAAAACCTTAAAATGAAGGCGTTAAGTTCTAAAAATTTAAAGCACGCAAACCATTGTGGTATGCGTGCTTCATTATTTTTATGTATTTTGTAAAAGGAATTT
>JBMNVM010000204.1:0-2895 GCA_050946805.1 Acutalibacteraceae bacterium
ACCGCTCCTAACGGTTCCTTTTTGTTTTATCCGAAAAATCCTTGTGCTATATAGTAAGCATCGCCTGTTTTTACAACCGCAATTACCATATATTTATAATCTTTATCCAGAATGTTTGCCTTGTGTGCCGGAGAATCCATCCAACCATCTACAATTAAAGCCGGGATCTCTGAAAGCTCATGCCCGCCGATTCCGCCGAGGTTTTCACCATGCGTTACAACATTTGGATCAACATTAGCATCGGAAAATACCGTGTCCCAATGTTTTCCGTTAGGTCTTGTATGTGAGAATCCATCAGGCTGGCCGGCTTCCTGCGCACGCAAATGCATATAGTAATAGGCTTTTTCGTACGACAAAAGCGCCGGCAGACCCGCCTTTGTCCTTTCGGCGTTGACAAGATCGAAAATCTGCGTTTCAAGCTCGGGATAGTCCGACTTGGCGGTCTTGTTTGCCGCGCTTAAGGCTTTGTCAAAAGCTTCCATACCGGAAAGAGTAGCGTTGTTGAACAAATTATTGGAGCTTGTTCCTTTCTGCGTTTTAGGCACGCTTTTCCCGCTTGAGAGTTTGGCGCCGCAAATGGTGCAGTAAACGTCTCCCGTGTAGCCTTCCTCACTTGAAGTGGCGGCTTTTTTATTTCGCACTTCGGTTTTAGGGTGTCTTGTAGGCTGTAAAACGGTTCCTTTGGAAATAGTGGTCTTACAGTCATTACAGTAGGCGTCGCCGCTGTATCCGCCTTCGGTACAGGTAGGCTCGATTTTATTGATTATTGTTGTATTCTCGTGCGGGCATTTTTCCGGTTCAAGAGTTACAATTTCAATTTCGCTTGAAACGACTTCCCTTATTATCTTTTTATTGGAAGTCTTTTTACATCCCGTCGCGAGAAGCAGACTAAAAACGGCAAAAATTATAAGAATTTTCTTTTTCACGGTTAGCGCACCTCCCTTCGCTCGTCGGCCGATTTTCAACCTTAAAGCCTTTCTATTAACATTATATCATATAATAACATAAAATCAACAAAATAATATGCTCGGATGATTACTCAAACTTGACAAAATCTCCGTTTAAGACTATAATAACTGCGTATAATAAAAATACTGCATTTGGGAGGAAATTAAAAATATGATAAGTGCAGGCGATTTCAGAAACGGCGTTACCTTTGAAGAAGACGGTAACGTTCTTCAGGTCATTGAATTCCAGCACGTAAAACCCGGAAAGGGCGCAGCGTTTGTTAGAACAAAAATCAAAAACGTAATAACAGGTGCGGTTATTGAAAAAAGTTATAACCCGACCGCCAAGTTCCCGACAGCTTATGTTGAAAGAAAGGATATGGAATATTCCTACAGCGACGGTGATCTTTACTACTTTATGGATCAGGAAACCTATGATATGGTTCCGATTAATAAAAGCGAACTGGGAGATAACTTCAAGTTCGTAAAAGAAAACATGGTTTGCAAAATTCTTTCCTATAAAGGCAAGGTTTTCGGCGTGGAGCCGCCTACGTTTGTTGAGCTTGCCGTTATTAAGACCGAGCCCGGATTTAAGGGCGACACCGCAACAAACGCAACAAAACCGGCTACCGTTGAAACCGGCGCCGAAATTCGTGTTCCCCTCTTTATTAACGAGGGTGATGTCATCAGAATCGACACACGCACCGGCGAGTACATGGAACGCGCCTAAAATTAATTTTAAGGAGAAATAATATGGATATTTGCGAAAAGATCGCCTATATCAAAGGTCTTGCAGAAGGTCTTGAGTTAGACGAAAATACAAAGGAAGGCAAGATTCTTGCCGCTGTTATTGATCTTCTTGGCGATATCACAGAGGAGATTTGTGATATTGAAGACGATTACGATGAGCTTGTAGAACAGCTTGACGCTGTTGATGAGGACCTTTCCGCGCTGGAAGAATACGTTTATGAATATGATGACGATGATTGTTGCTGCGATGAGTGCGACGACGAAGACGAAGTTTACGAAATTCAATGTCCCGAATGCAATGATACAATATATCTTGATGCAGACATGCTTTCACAAGACGGTATGACTTGCCCCAACTGCGGTACGGATCTTGAGTTTGAGTTTGACTGCTGCGATTGTGATGATTGCGATTCCGACGATTCGCAAGAAAACGAGGAAGAATAATTTTATTACAACAAACAGAGGCAGGCAGTTGCGTGGCCTCTGTTTTTCTTATTTTAGGCTTAATCCTTTATCAGGCGGTGAAAAGCGTGAAGGTTTCCGAAAAGGTTTTAAAGTATGAAGTATGCAATCCGTCTTCAGAAAGCATGCCTGTGATAATTGTAGCTGCCGGAAATTCCACCCGTATGGGCGGAGTAAACAAGCAGCTTGCCTGCATTGCGGGGGTTCCGGTAATTATAAGAACCATGCTTGCCTTTGAAAACTGCGATGCCGTTTCGAACATAATACTTGTAACCCGAACAGAGGATCTTTTTGAAATGCAGATGCTGTCTGAAAAATACCGTATAACAAAGCTTTCGGACATAGTCTGCGGCGCAGCCACCAGACAGCAGTCGGTCGAAAAAGGGTTGTCAAGGGTCAAAGCCACCGAAAAAAAGATACTAATACACGACGGCGCAAGGCCTTTGGTTGACAAAACGATAATCGAGTCTGTCGCCGGCGCTTTGAAGACCCATGTGGCGGTTACCTGCGCGGTTAAAATAAAGGACACCGTAAAACAGGTTGATGAAAGCGGTAAAGTAATTAAAACCTTGCCGCGTGAGTCGCTTGTGGCCGTTCAGACCCCACAGGGGGTAAGTCTTGACGAGTACCGCCAAGCAATCGGCTCAGCAGGTGGCGCATCACAATTTACCGATGACGCGGCCCTTATGGAGGCGGCGGGCTTTGAGGTCTACACCGTGCCGGGCAGCTACCGCAA
>JBMNVM010000205.1:0-2874 GCA_050946805.1 Acutalibacteraceae bacterium
TAAGCCGCCGAATCGTTAAGTACCCCAAAAAGCAGGGGACATTCCGCGCGTATTAACGCCATTATTTCGTCCCATTGTGCGAC
This sequence comes from Acutalibacteraceae bacterium, assembly GCA_050946805.1. GTDB lineage: Bacteria > Bacillota > Clostridia > Oscillospirales > Acutalibacteraceae > UBA737. The sequence goes on from JBMNVM010000205.1 coordinate 84, forward strand.
GGGGGTAACGGCGTTATCTTCGGCCGCGGCTTTGCCTGAATCATCTTTTTTGTTGGTTTGCGAAGCGACTTCGGGAGGCACATATTCTTCTGTCGGGGGCGGGATATCCTCATCCTGCGTATCTTCCGGCGTTTCTTCCTGCGTGCCTCCGATAACCTGCGGCGGCGCGGCAGGATGTGTGCCGGAATTGTAGGATAACTTTTGCTCCAATATTTGAATCCTTCGCTCCAGCGAGGATAGGTCAACCGACAGCGACGGGTTGCAAAGCTTTATTATGGCCATTTCCATCTCGGTGCGGCGGTTTCCGGTCTGCATTGCCGAAAAGCTGTATTGCAGCACCGTCAAACAATGTATAATCTCTTTAATATCAAAATCCGCTGCCTGTTTTTCCAGCGCTTCCATTCGCTTTTTTGAACAGACAATCGGCTTTTTATCTCCTTTAACCGTTTTCACAATCATCAAATCGCGAAAATGCCGTGTAAGCTCGGTTAAAAGCCTTAACATATCCACAGATGAATTGTGAAGGCTGTCAATTAACAGCAGAGCTTGTTGAGAATCCCTTTTATTTATGCAGTCGGCAAGCTTTAACAGGTAATCGTTGCCTGCCATTGCGCATACACTCTCAACAGTGGCTTCGTCTATATTTTTATTGCCCGAAGCGCAAAGGTCAAGAATGGAGAGGGCATCTCTCATTCCGCCGTCAGCCGCGGCGGCTATTAACATTGCAGCCTCATTTGTTACGGCAAGGCCTTCCTTTGACGCTACATACTGGATTCTCTCGCAGATTTTCTCACTGTCAATCCGCCTGAAGTCAAACCTCTGGCAGCGGGACAAAATTGTTGCGGGTAGCTTGTGCACTTCGGTTGTGGCAAGAATAAAAATAACATGCGGGGGCGGTTCCTCAAGGGTTTTTAAAAATGCGTTGAATGCTTCGATTGAAAGCATGTGAACCTCGTCTATAATATATACCCTGTATTTTGATGTGGTGGGGGCGAATTTCACCATGTCGCGAAGCTCGCGAATATTGTCAATACCCCTGTTGGAAGCGGCGTCTATTTCGACAATATCGGTCGCTTCATCTGCCGCAAAACGGAGGCAGTTTTCACATTCAAGACAAGGCTCTCCGTCTCTGTTTGAAAGACAATTTACGGCCTTTGCCAAAATTTTGGCACAGCTTGTCTTGCCGGTGCCTCTTGTGCCGGTAAATAAATAGGCATGGACGATTTTACCGTGTGCAAGCTCTTCTTTCAGGGTTTTTGTCACATGTTCCTGCCCCACAACGTCCGAAAAGGTTTGCGGACGGTATTTTCGGTAAAGAGCTTGGTATGCCAATTTCATTCACCTCACGACAAAAATTTATTGCGTACTAAAGTGTACGAATGAACCGATTTACTGCGGCGCACGGAAATACTGCTTAATGCTGCTCGGTTCCCCGCCTGACATGGTTCACAGCGTCCCGTCGCACAGGACCCGTCCATTCGCACACTTCAGTACGCAAAATGTTATTTCAATGAAGATTTTAACACAGAATTCGTTTTTTTACAATACCTAAAATATTAAGTTGTTGAAAAATGTTAATATTGTTGTTATAATTAGTGTATCAAAATATTGACTTTGACGATTATTTGAGCACAAAGCCGCACAAATTCATATTAAAAACATCATAAATTTATATGAGTTCAGACATTAATATAATGTTTGATTTTACTATAAAACTGTATGATTTGATTTAAAAATTAAGAACGCGAGGTTCGGAAGATATAATGGTTTTTGAGAAATGGGATATACTCAACGAAAAAGGTGAATTGATAGGGAAAACCGCATTTCGCGGTCGTTGCCAGCTAAAGCCCGGAGAGTTTCATCTGGTTGTTCATATATGGGTAGTGTCAAGTGACGGTCGAATACTTATTCAGCGCCGTTCCGACACAAAACAGCTTATGCCCGGCGAATGGGCAGCAACCGGCGGTGCCGCCATTGCAGGGGAGGACTCTTTTACCGCGGCAAAGCGTGAACTTTTTGAGGAGCTGGGCATAGAATCAGATAGAGATAACATGAAAAAGATATTAAGGATAAAAAAACGCAACTCGCTGCTTGACATATGGGTTACGGTAAGCAACCTTTCGACCGAGCAATTAAGGCTTCAGGCTTCGGAGGTGGCGGAGGCTAAATGGGTAACCTTGGAAGAACTTAAAAATATGATAAAAAACAATAAATTCCACAATTACGGAAAAGAATATTTTGAAAAGGTATTCGAAAAAATCCGTCGTTTTACCGAACAGGGCGCAAGCCCCGAAACAAAAGGAGTTACTGTATGAGTTTTAATATAAACGGATTAAGCTGCGTACGCTGCAAAACTTATCTTTTCCCTGAAGACGATGTTGTATACTGTCCGGTTTGCGGCGCACCTCATCACAGGGAATGTTATAACGCGCTTAATCACTGTGCGTTGGAGTCTCTCCACGGCACGCCTGAAGAATATTCGCGTGAGAAGGAGCTTGAAGCTATCGAATCCGCGAATGAAATAAGGGAAGAAGAAAAGGTACAGGCTGCCACAACACGCTGCGAGATTTGCGGCGAGGTTTATGACAGCAGTCTTGAACATTGCCCGAAATGCGGCGCCGAAGAATTTACGGGCTTTAATAATTTTATTCAGTTTGATATGCTGGGCGGCGTGCCTGCCGATTACGATTTAGGGGACGGAATTACTGCGAACGATGCGAAAAATTTTGTTATGGCCAACACGCACAGATATATTCAGAAATTCGCACTCTTAAATAAAAAGCATAAGGTT
>JBMNVM010000206.1:0-2871 GCA_050946805.1 Acutalibacteraceae bacterium
TGATAAGGCTTCCCTCTCACAGGAAAATTTGGAAGCGCTTGAAAAGGGTATTCCCAATCTCTTGCGCCACCTTTCCAACATTAAAAATGTTTATAATTTACCTTGTGTTGTGGCGGTTAACCGCTTTCCCACCGATACCGACAATGAAATAGACTTCATAATAAAGAAATGTCGCGAGCTTGGTGTTAATGTTATTCTCTCCACCGTCTGGGCGGAGGGAGGCAAAGGCGGCGAGGCCTTGGCAAAAGAGGTTGTGCGGCTTTGTGAAGAGGAAAAGGGAGACTTTGCCTTCAGCTATGACCTTTCGGGCAGCATTGAGCAAAAGATAGATACAATCGTTAAAAGAATTTACGGCGGAAAGGGTGTGGTTTTCACGCCCGATGCCCAAAAGCAGGCGCAAAAGATTGCAAAAATGGGATACGAAAACCTCCCTGTCTGCATTGCCAAAACCCAATACAGTTTTTCCGACGACCCGACAAAGCCGGGTGCGCCTGATGACTTTATCGTAACGGTCAGAAACCTGAAGATTTGCGCGGGTGCCGGCTTCATTGTTGCACTTACGGGCGATATTATGACAATGCCGGGACTGCCAAAGGTTCCCGCAGCAGAAAAAATTGATGTTGACGAGACCGGAAAAATCACCGGACTTTTCTAAATTCTATAATCCATATTAGCTTTTCATTTCTCTCCTTTTTTGTTACCCTGCGGTAAAACGCAGGGTAATATTTATTTATGCCGCTTAATTATTTGTTCAATAACCTATTAATTTTAGAGCGAGTAAGCAATAGTCACTCGCCCTTTTTTTAGTGCCGATTTTTATGTTTTTTTAACGCAACACCTTGTAAATACTAAATTTTAATATCTTTCCCCTGACATCTTGCCAAAACTGCAAGGCATATAAATTAATAGGCATCAAGGGGACAAAGCGGGGATTTTATCGTATTTGTGGCAAAATTTGTAAATTATACTTGATTTTAATATGGGTATATGATAATCTAAATATATAATATGACTTTTTAACCTTTGTTTGAAACATTTATAATAAAATTTCGTACTTAATATTATAGGACTATAAATTAAAGTTTTGCTTTTTACGAGGGAAAGGGCTATGAAAAAAATCATGTGCTTATTGGTTATACTTGTCATGATAACCCTTACGGCTTGCAAAGAGACGGCTAAACCTATAAGCGACAACCAAAGCGATAGTACCGCAAGTGTCGAAAGCATCAAGGACACTGAGAGTGTCGAAAGCATAGAAGGCATGAAAAATAACAAAGCACCCATGAATATTGTGCAGGTACAACCAAAGGCGTTAATGGAAACAAAATACGGTGAATCGTATCCTGCGGCAACCACCGCCGCCAAAGGGGCAAATGACTTTGCTTTTAGGTTGAGCGCTGAACTTGCAAATCAAAACGGCAATAAAAATTTTGTTTGTTCGCCGTATTCTGTTTGGATTCCGCTGGCGGCCTTGGTTAATGCAACCGATGCTAAAAATAAAGCCAAACTATTAGCGGCGCTAAGCACGGCGGGCATTAGTGAAGCGGATCTAAACTATGCGGCTTCGCGTATGCTATATGACTTAACAAGACAACGCGATAAAAAATTAATTGAGCAATACGGCGAAGACTATTATTATAACCCGCTTAAAATCTCGAACGCGATATTTGTAGGTAACAATGTAACTCTCAAAAAGGATTTTGCGCAAACATTTATGGACTACTACCGTGGCAGTTCTATAAATGTGGATTTCCGCTCAAAGGAAGCTGTCGATGCAGTGAACAAATGGGCAAGCGAAAACACAGAAGGATTGATTACGGATATAGTAAGAGAGTTTGACCCCAACACTGTTGCCACCATAGTTAACGCTATTTATTTTTCCGATAGATGGAGTCAAGAGTTTAATCCGGATAATACCAAACAGGATGTATTTTACTCGCCCAAAGGGGAAACAAAGGCATTTTACATGCTTCGCGAAGGTAATAGCCTGCCCTATTATGAAGACAATAAGATCCAAGCTATACAATTGGGGTTTACGAAAGGCGGAGGTATGTATATTATTCTTCCCAAAGACGGCGATGCGATCGACCTGTTATCCTCCATGACAAGCAAATATTTTGAGAAAATACAAGAGGATTCGGTTAAAGCTTCAGGCAGGTTGCTATTGCCGCGCTTTTCCATTAACAGCGATTCGTTGTCGTTAAAGGATACACTTATAAAGCTTGGCGTACCGCTGTTTGACGAAAAGTCCGCCCCGCTGACCGGCGGGTTGATTGAGGAAAATATACCCGTTTGGCTTTCAAGCGCGATGCATAGAGCGGTTATTAATGTGGATGAAAAGGGTACAACCGCTGCTGCGGTTACAGCTCTGATAGCGGTTACCAAAGGAAAATATCGACCCACCCACTCATTCGAAATGATATGCAATAAACCATTTGTATTTGTGCTGTATGGTAATACACACGACGGCAAAACTCAAATACTGTTTACGGGTATTGTAAATCAGCCATAGCTATCGTCATTATACGTTTTGAAAACAAGAACAATTCTGATGTGTTATAAAGTCCGTAAAACCATACCCCCACGGTCAAATGATCGTGGGGGTTGTGGTTTATGTAAATAAGTTATGGGATAAGAGAAGCCTTATACTTCTGCATTTTAGTTTTCAGTTTCTTCTGCTTTTTCTGTTAAGCTGCTTTTCGCCTGTACTGATAATAAGATTTTGAATTATTCCGAATACTGCAGCACCTGAGATGATATCGTACAGGCCGGCACCGATAAGATTGCGATAAAGAGCTTGAAATTTTATATTCATTTCCACAAAACAATAAAAATGCCTTGCCGATTCGCGCAAGGCAGATAATAAATATA
>JBMNVM010000207.1:0-2838 GCA_050946805.1 Acutalibacteraceae bacterium
TTTGTCATTGTGTACAAATTTTAGGAGTGATTTTTGTGTTTTATGATGTATACATTCAACTATGTATCGAAAAAGGTATCAGCCCCTCAAAAGCTGCGCAAGAGATAGGTTTCAATAAGTCAAGCATTACAAATTGGAAAAACAATGGATATACCCCAAGGCAAGAAATTTTAATGAAAATAGCCGAATATTTTAACGTATCTACTGACTACCTTCTTGGCAAAACAGACGAAAAAAATAAGCCTACCACTGATTGTGATAAGCTTAATGAAGACGATATTAAGGTTGCACTGTTTGACGGGGATAAAAATGTCCCTGATGAAGCGTGGGATGACGTTAAAGATTACATTAAATTTATAAAGGGGAAATATAATCTATGACACTTTATGACTTAGCTGAAAAAGCCGGAATAAAAATTGATATGTTAAAATTACCAAGTTGTAAAAGTGTTTCAGCTACAGTCAACGGCGCTTATTTCATCGCTTTAAGCACATCATTAATAAAGAGCCGAAGAGAAGAAAAAGTTTGCCTTGCTCACGAAATCGGGCATTGTGAGACTGGGTCTTTCTACAACCCTTATTCCCCTTTTGATATGCGTTCGAAACACGAATATACCGCAAATAAGTGGGCGATAGAAAAGCTTATCCCGGAAGATGAATTTAAAAAGGCTTGCAAAGAGTGTAATAATCGATGGGAATTGTCAGAGTACTTTGATGTTACGGAAGATTTTATGCAAAAAGTTATTGATTATTATTTGGAAAAGTAATCAACGAAAGGATGGTTGACCGTGAATAAAAAAAGCATTAAAAAGATTGTTGTTATTTTTGTAATTTGTTTAACTTTATGTGTTTCTCTCTTTGTGGTTCAATACAAACAAATGCCGAACAAGGCAAAAGGGGAATTGGGCACTTATTTAGCAAAAAATCTACCCGAATATATATCAATGCAAAATATATATTACAAGGTAGATTTAAATACCAATGGTTATAAAGTAACTCTTGGCGGAAATGTGAAAAATCGCCGCAAATCATCTGTTACTTTATTTGCTGAAATACAATTCAATCACTTAATGCTAAACCCTAAAATCAAGACAACGAAAATTAATAACAGAAAATTTGATACCGAAAAAGCAAAAGAATATAAAAATTGGAATAATTATTGGTGGAATTAGTTTTAAAAATAAAAAACTCCCCTACCCTGCGCTAACAGGATAAGGGATAAAAGAAGGTGATTTTTTGAAAACGGCAGCTTGTTATATTCGTGTATCAACCGATGACCAGTTGGAATTTTCCCCCTATAGTCAGTTAAAAGTCATTGCCGAATATGCCGAAAAGAACGATATAATTCTATTAGAAAATTGCATATTTACGGAAGACGGCGGGAAGTCAGGCAAGAGTATGGCAAAGCGTGATAAATTCCTTGAACTGATTGCGCTTTCAAAAAAGAAGCCTAAACCGTTTGATGTAATTCTTGTATGGAAATATAGCCGTTTTGCCCGCAACCAGGAAGAGGCCATTACACTTAAATCAATGCTCAAGAAAAATGATATTGATGTTATATCTGTTTCCGAGCCGCTTCCGGAAGGACCTTTCGGCGACCTTATTCAGCGAATAGTCGAATGGACGGATGAATATTATCTTGTTAACTTAGCGCAAGAAGTCCGCAGAGGGATGAAAGAGCGTGCCGAAAGAGGCTTGCCGGTTACTCCTCCGCCCGTAGGTTATATTATGCAAGACGGGAAATATATTCCCGGTCCGGATGCGCCGCTTGTAAAAAATATCTTTACCGATTATCTTAATGGTGTTGGCCTTCGTGCGCTGGCAGTAAAATATAGTAATTTAGGGCTTCGCACCAAAAGGGGAAATCCCATTGATAACCGTTGCGTCGAATATATGTTAAGAAACCCCGTGTATGCCGGGAAAATTCGCTGGAGCCTAAACGGCAGAGCTGCCTCTACAAGGCATTACGACAGTCCGGATATAATAGTATCAAACGGTATTCACGAGCCTATTGTAACCGAAGAATTATTTAATTCAGTTCAAAATAAACTTGATGAGCAAAAGAAGATGTACGGCAAATGGCAACGCCGTGAGCAACCGATTAGCTATATGCTAAAAGGTTTGGTGCGTTGTTCTTCGTGTGGTTCTACCCTTGTTCTTGTTAATACAAAATCACCGTCATTACAATGTCACAGTTATGGCAGAGGTACTTGTCGGGTGTCGCACAGCATTACAATAGCTCGCGCAAATGAAATTTTTATATCATATTTTGAAAATGTAATAATCACTGAGGAAATAAATATTGTATCTTCGGACGGTTCGCCACGATACGACCTTCCAATTTCAGATTATAAGCGGCTTATCGAAAATGAAAAAGCCAAACTCATAAGAATAAAAACCGCCTATGAAAACGGCATAGATACAATAGATGAATACCGGATTGCAAAGGCAAAAATTCAAGAGACAATTAAAACGCTTGAAAAATCGGCGGCAGAGAATAAACCGAAATTCAATAAGAAAAGCTATATAAAGAAGCTAATAGGGGTTTTAAAAATTATCCAGGATAACAAACAACCGGAAGAAGCGAAAAACGCCGCACTGCGCACAGTTATTCAAAAAATAGTCTTCAACAAACCAACTAATAGCTTTGAGGTTTATTTTTATTAAGGCCGTGTATATCTAAAAGCAATACGGCGGTGCTTATTGCAGATAGATATAAAAAATACCGCTTTTTAAACCAGTCGAATTCGACTATGTTAAAATAAAAATACCGCCCAATCCAAAAAGGAAAGGGCGGTTTAATGTTGCTTAAATTAAATTTTCAACTTCTGCCCGACAT
>JBMNVM010000208.1:0-2836 GCA_050946805.1 Acutalibacteraceae bacterium
CGCGCCTTGTGATAACGAGGAAAACTTAAAAATGCTTTTAAAGCTTCAAACCGAAAACGGCATTAAATGCTGCTCGTATGGCACATATTTTCGTTTGGGTGTAACACCGCTTGAGGAGCTTCAAAGTTACATTAACGCCGCGAAAATTTTAGGTACCGATATTTTGCGTCTTTGGTGTTCGGATAAAGGCTCCGCCGAGTTTACAAATGCGGAAAAGCAGGCGCTTTTTGCGGAGTGCCAAAAGGCCGCGAAAATAGCCGAAAAGCATAATGTAAAAATTTGCATGGAGTGCCATAACTGGACATATACCGATACCTTAGCATCGGCCATCGAGCTTTTAAAGGCCGTATCCTCCCCGAATTTCAGAATGTACTGGCAGCCCAACCAGCTTAGGTCTTTAGAGGAAAACCTTGAATATGCCGAAAAAATATCGCCGTATGTCGAGATAGTCCATGTTTTCAACTGGAAGGGCAAGGAAAAGCTCCCGCTGGCCGATGGCGTGGACACATGGCGGCAGTATCTTGAAAGCCTTAAAATTCAAAAACCGCTGCTTTTGGAGTTTATGCCCGACGGGAATATCGAAACCCTTAAAAGGGAAGCCGACGCTTTAAGAGAAATTGTAAGACAGGGGTAGCTAAATGAAAACCGTATTTATGTCAAACCAAAAGGACAGGTTCCACAACGTTTTCAAGCCCGATGTTATAGATTACCTTGTAAAAATCGCCGGAAGCGACGGAAAATGTTACAGCAGGGACGAAGTTATACAAAACAAGGATAAATTTACAGATACCGAATTTATCTTTTCAACATGGGGAATGGCAAATTTCAGCGAGGAGGAAATCGCAGAAATTTTCCCCGCTTTAAAATGCGTTTTTTACGCGGCGGGTAGCGTTCAGTATTTCGCCCGTCCTTTTTTGAACAGCGGTGTAAAGGTTTTTTCGGCGTGGGCGGCAAACGCGGTGCCGGTGGCGGAGTACACCGTATCCCAGATAATACTTGCAAACTCCGGTTTTTTTAAATGCTCTGTAATAAACAGCCGTGAAGACTACAAAAAAGCCAAGGAAGAGTTTAAAAAATACAGGGGCAATTACGGAGCAGAAATAGGCCTTTTGGGCGCAGGTATGATAGGCAAGCTTGTTATAAATATGCTAAAAGCATATGAGCTTAAAGTGCTGGTCTTTGACCCCTTTTTGCCGGATGATAAGGCGTCGGAGCTTGGTGTGGAAAAGACCTCCCTTAAAGAGATTTTCAGCAGGTGCGAGGTTGTTTCCAACCACCTTGCAAACAACGAACAGACAAGACATATATTAAACAGAGAGCTTTTTGAAAGCATGAAGCCCTATGCCACCTTCCTTAACACCGGCAGGGGCGCACAGGTTGTGGAACAGGATTTGATAAGCGTTTTAAAAAAGCGCCCAGACCTTACCGCCATTCTTGATGTAACCGACCCCGAGCCGCCCCTTGATGACAGTGAGTTATACCTCCTGCCGAATTGCATACTGACTCCGCATATTGCAGGCAGCAGCGGCGACGAGGTTCAGCGAATGGCAAAGTATATGCTTGAAGAGTTTAAATCATACACGCAAAATTTGCCGACCAAATATGAAGTAACCCTGAAAATGCTTGAAACCATGGCTTAAACCAAAAAACATATCAAGCTTAAAACTGTATTAAAAACGCCGCCCCGAATTTCACATTCGGGGCGGCTTATGTATACTATGCAAAGCTTTAATCGCAGCAGGGGTCGGGCTTTTTATTGTTGGCAGCCTTTGGCGGGAGCGGGTCGGTAGCATCGCCAAGACCGGTCAATTCGGAGAAAAGGACGTTGCTTTTTGTGGCGTTAACAATATCGGTAGGAATAATTATCTTGGAGGCACTGCCGTTTGAAAGGGCAATTAATGATTCATATTTCTTAAGCTCCAAAACCGCCGGATCCACGCCGACCGCCTTTAACATGGCCAAACCGTCAGCCTCGGCCTTTTTGGCAAGCAGCATGGCTTTTGCCTCACCTTCGGCGCGGGCAATGCGGGCATCTCTCTCACCCTCTGCCGCCAGAATCATGGCCTGCTTGTCACCTTCGGCTCTGGTAATGACTGCCGCCTTGTGGCCTTCGGCCTCCAAAAGGGTTTCGCGGCGGTCGCGCTCGGCCTTCATCTGCTTTTCCATGGCGTTTTGTATTTCGGCGGGCGGGATTATGTTCTTAAGCTCCACACGATTTACCTTGATACCCCATTGGTCTGTGGCAAAATCAAGTATCGAGGTCATTTTACTGTTTATTGTATCCCTTGATGTAAGGGTATCGTCCAACTCCAGCTCACCCACAATGTTGCGCAATGTCGTGGCGGCAAGATTTTCAAGTGCCCTTAAAGGATTTACGGCGCCGTAGGCGAACAACTTGGCATCAAACACCCTGAAATAAACAACCGTATCAATCTGCATAGTGACATTATCCTTTGTGATAACCGGCTGTGGTGTGGAGTCAAGCACCTGCTCTTTGAGGGTTACCCTTCTTGAAACCCTGTCGATTACGGGGATTAGAAAGTGCAGGCCGGCACTCCATGTGGTCTTGTATTTTCCGAGACGCTCAATAACATACTCGGTTGCCTGCGGCACAATTCTAAAAGAAAATAAGAGTACAACGGCAATAACGGCTAAAATTACATAAATCATAAAATCACCACTTCAAAAAAATTCGGGTGCAAAATAAATATAATGTGTAACTATCATAATTATACCACAAAGAGTACCGCTTTGTCAATAAATGTAAAATTTTGTATAATCATAACACATAGAAATAAAAAATCTATTCAAATTGTCAAAAAAATTCTTGCAATTT
>JBMNVM010000209.1:0-2832 GCA_050946805.1 Acutalibacteraceae bacterium
CCGGCTTCCAGCGGGTTTTGGTGCCGGTGTCCTTACCGTCGTACGGTTCCTTTTTAAGGCCGCCTATGTTATAACCCTTTTCGAAATGCAGGTTGTATTTATACCCGTCGCGCTTTATTTCAACGTTCATATATTCAGATGCATACTGTGTGGCGCAAAGGCCAAGTCCGTTAAGACCCACCGAATACTCGTAGTTTCCGCCGTCATTCGTATTGTATTTCCCGCCGGCGTACATTTCGCAGTATAAAAGCTCCCAGTTATAGCACTGCTCGTTGTTGTTGTAATCAACCGGGGCGCCGCGACCAAAGTCCTGAACCTCTATGGAACCGTCAGAATACTTGGTTACTATTATTTTCTGACCGTAGCCTTCGCGTGCTTCATCAATTGAGTTGGATATGATTTCAAAGACCGAATGTTCGCAGCCGTCAAGCCCGTCCGAGCCGAAAATAACCGCCGGGCGCTTGCGCACCCTGTCCGGCCCCTCCAACTTTTGAATACTGTCGTTACCGTATTCCGCAACGGTTTTTGCCATATTTGCATACCCCTTAGTTAATTTTACATACATTTACACATATACGGTTATATTATACTCTATATTTTGTGTATTCGTCAAGACTAAAACCCTTATTTAGAATATGGGCATATTTATAACCAGTTTATCCAAAAATTAAAGCAAAATCGTTTTTAAATTCGCAATATTTCCAAATTGGGCTTTACAGGCGCTTTTTTGCTTACTTTTTATTGACACAAAAAACATTACTGGCTATAATGAATTAAATATAGAATTATATTTAAGGAGTAAGATTATGGCATATTTTTTCAAAGAAATGTCGCACACATTCAACGAATACCTTTTGGTGCCCGGTTATTCATCAGCCGAATGTATACCGGCAAACGTAAGCCTTAAAACACCGCTTGTCAAGTACAAAAAAGGCGAAGAACCCGCCCTTTCCATGAGTATTCCGATGACATCCGCAATAATGCAGTCGGTGTCGGGCGAGCGCATGGCGGTAGCTTTGGCGCGTGAAGGCGGTGTCTCCTTTATTTTCTGTTCGCAGACCATCGAAAACCAAGCCGCAATGGTTGCCCGGGCAAAATCCTACAAGGCCGGATTTGTTGTAAGTGATTCGAATGTTACTCCCGAAGATACCTTAGCCAAAATTTTGGAGCTTAAAGCTAAAAACGGATACTCCACCGTTGCCGTAACTAATGACGGTACCGCCAACGGCAAGCTTTTAGGACTGGTAACCAGCCGCGACTATCGTGTCAGCCGTATGGCGGTCGACACAAAGGTTAAGGACTTTATGACCCCCTTTGAAAAACTGATTGTGGCCGACGAGACCACAACCCTTAAAACCGCAAACGATATTATATGGGATCACAAACTCAATGTACTCCCTATTATTGACAAGAACCAGCATTTAAAATATTTTGTTTTCCGCAAGGACTATGATGCCCACAAGGAAAACCCGAATGAGCTTCTTGACAAGCACAAGCGCTACATCGTAGGTGCCGGTATAAACACAAGAGATTACGAGGAACGCGTTCCAGCGCTTATTGAAGCCGGCGCCGATGTGCTTTGTATCGACTCTTCTGAGGGCTTCTCCGAATGGCAGGCAAGAACCTTAAGTTATATCCGTAATAAATACGGCGATAGTGTGAAGGTCGGAGCCGGAAACGTGGTTGACCGCGACGGATTCTTATTTTTAGCCGAAGCGGGTGCGGACTTTGTTAAGGTCGGAATCGGGGGCGGCTCGATTTGCATTACTCGCGAAACCAAGGGCATAGGCCGCGGACAAGCCACCGCACTTATTGATGTTTGTGCGGCTCGAAACGAATACTTTGAGAAAACAGGAGTTTATATCCCCATCTGTTCCGACGGCGGCATTGTTTACGACCACCACATCACGCTTGCCCTTGCCATGGGTGCCGATTTTGTTATGCTTGGCCGCTATTTCGCCCGTTTTGACGAAAGCCCGACAAACAAAATCGCAATCGGCGGCAATTATTATAAAGAATATTGGGGCGAAGGCTCCAACCGCGCCCGCAACTGGCAAAGATATGATATGGGCGGCGACCAAAAGCTCTCCTTCGAAGAGGGTGTCGATTCCTATGTGCCGTACGCAGGTTCACTTAAGGATAATGTAAGCTTGACCTTAAGCAAGATAAAATCCACTATGTGCAACTGCGGAGCCTTAACCATTCCGGAGCTTCAGCAAAAGGCAAAGCTGACCCTTGTTTCCTCCACAAGCATTATCGAAGGCGGTGCTCACGACGTTATTCAAAAGGACACCACTTCGGGCATTATAAAATAAGTAAAGTAAAATTTAAGAGCATACTTGACAAACTGTCAAGTATGCTCTTTTTTAAAGCTTTAAAATTATGTCCTTATTTGACATTTCGTACGGGCGGTATTTTACACCCGCCGTATCAAACATTTTTTTGGAGGCTATAACACTTTCGGAATCCGCGTATTTGTCGGCCATGTAAACCACTTCGGAAATTCCCGACTGAATTATTGCCTTGGCGCATTCGTTACAGGGGAAAAGGGTTGTGTATACGATACAATCCCGCACTTTGCCGCCGTCGCAGTTGAGTATGGCGTTAAGCTCGGCATGGCAGACATACAGGTACTTTGTGTTTAGCGGATCGTCCGCTTCCTTCTCCCACGGAAACTCATCATCACTGCAAAATCTCGGCATACCGTTATATCCCATGGACATTATTTTTTTATCCTTATTCACTATGCAGGCGCCAACTTGTGTTGACGGATCCTTGCTCCTCATTGAAGAAAGCAGGGCAATTCCCATAAAATATTCGTCCCAGCTTAAA
>JBMNVM010000210.1:0-2796 GCA_050946805.1 Acutalibacteraceae bacterium
GCCTCTTTGGCAAAGCGGCGTGCAATTGCAAGGCCGGTGTTGGCACAGCCGCCCGTTATAAAAATAACTTTCATTAAAAAGCACATCCTTTCAATGCTTAATTATACCGCGGCTCGTCAGCACAGAAAAGATTTAAAATAGCATTTTTTTGCACAGAATACGCAAAAAGTCCCCGATGAAAGCTCATCGGGGACCGGTTGTTAAGCCTGTACAGTTAACCTATGTATTCAAATCTGCGTTTTAAGCATCCGTCGCATTCTACAAGGTCATTCCACATATCTGCGGGGCGTACCCACACGTCGTGCGCACCGTAAAGGGCACGGTAAACCACCTCGCGCGACAGCGTTTCGCTGTTCAAAGCAGTGCAGATAACCTCATATTCATTGCCTTTGAAATGGCGGTATCTTCCCGGCTTTATTTCGCCCGACGGATTATCGGGATCGTACCGCAGGCTGAATTTTTGCCCGTCGGGATGCCGGTACATATGAGTGCCTCCCTGAATAAAATCCAACGATTTATTAACATTCAGGTTGTTGTAAAGCGCCATGATTGTTGACGGCGGACAGGTGTAATCGCCGAGATAAGCCGTTATTTTGACAGGGCATTTCACGCGGGTCGCCTGCGCCGCCGTATCAAAGTAGCGCAGTCCTTCGGCAAATTCCGGCCGCCATCCCGCCTGATAGCCGTGCTTTTCCGCCGCAAGATTGCAAAACCACGGAATCTGTATTTTCAGCAGCGACACATCCGAATCATGCGCGGCCAGCGTGACCGCCTGCAATGCTCCCTGACTGCCGCCTGCGGCAACAAACAGCTTTTTATTCCACTGCGGATGGGATTTTAACCATTTTGCCGCGCACAGATTTCTTATCATCATATTGCGCCAATAGGTAGTGTACGGCGACTCATTTTGCTTGCGGTCAAAGCCGTAGCCGGCAAGATTTTTATATTTTTGTTCGGTTAGCACCTTGGGCAACCCGTTTTCGATACCGTGAGCATTTACACTCATCCACAGGGTGTCTTTAACATAGCCGGTCTCGGCGCCGACAACCGAATATCCGCGGAAATTGATTTGTATGTTCATTTTCGCGTCCGAGCACGGCTTGCATAGGTAGCCGGACGCTACCATGCCGTCAACCGGAGTAGTGATTTTTACATCAAAGCACTCAAATCCGTTCGGAGCACCGCCCACCTGCACGCACTCGGCAATTTGCGGTTCAAATTCGCTCACCGTTTTTTCTATCTCTCCCCAATACGCGTCAAAATCGGACGGTATTTCGTCGCAGTACGGTATGCTTTCAACTTCGGCGCCCGCGCCTCCGTCAAACACATCGAAGGTCGAATCAGGCTCGGAATTTTCGCATTTTGCAACACAATGCAAATGTACAAACCCGGGTCGGGCACACGATGTTTCTATCACAAACGGATAACCGGGACGGCAGCTCGCGACTCCGCCGCTTTTACTGCCGTCGTCGCCCGTAAGAGTCCACGCAATGTACGGACACGCAATTTCGGTGCGGTTTTCGCGCGCGGTTACGGTAAATACCATCTTTTCGCCGCATTTGTAGCTTAATGCGGGTTTATCGGTTAAAAGGTGGAAATATTTTGACATAGTAAGCCTCCAGGATCAAATAAAAAGTGCATCATAATTAAATCATATTTTTTATTGCAAAAGAGCGCAGGCCGTCAGCGACAATTCCGAAATTCTCCGCGATTTTATCGCCCGTTTCCTCCCGGAAGCCCTTATCGTCGGCCGAGGTGTATTCAACCTCGCGCACGCTTACGGTAACGCTCGAATACTGTAATCTTGCTGTTGTACGATAGCCAATATCATGATAAAAAAGTTTGTGCTGCCGGTTTTATTTTTAATAATAATTAAAATTCTTATATCATTAGAGTTTGTGAGAAATTTTAAGAAGCCGGCCCATTTCCAAGTCTTGGGATTTTTCTTTAAACGGCATAAAGCCGCCGCAAGGTGTAAATGTCAGTTCCGAAAAATAGACCATGTTGTCAATCTCATATAAATCTACCCGTAAAAAATCAAATCCTTTAGATAATTCTTTTGCAATAATAAGCATTTCGTCAAACTTTTGCGGTTTGTTTGGAAGAACACTGAACGGCTTAAAATCTTTTCTTTCATACGGAGCAAATTCCCAATCACAAGTAACAAAACTGATTGAAGCTGTTTTATGATTCTCAAGGCCCTTTGAAACATATAAAAACCGCGGTTCTCCGCCAAAGCAATAGAACTTATAATCTATTAATCCGGTATCACCGTTTTCCGAATGATTCTCCATGTATTTTTCTGCTATTATTCTTGGCTTTACATCTTTGTATGGCCATTCTCTGCAATGCCAGTAATAATTTGTTTTTAAGCTTTGCTCTATCTTTTCCTTTGCCGCTTGACGGTCAAAACTACTTTTGTTGCGCACAATTACCAAGCCGCCCGAATCATGTGTACATTTAAGTACAAACTGATCCGGTAAGCTGTCAAAATCAATATCATCAAAACGGTTCCAAACGCCGAGCGTCGGAATAATATGTTCTTCACCGATTAAATTAGAAACATAGCCTTTTGCCTCATATTTATCAACCATTTTTGTATATAACGGATTCCTATCGTATAATTTAATCCATTGAAGCTTTTCATTAAATGACTTGGGCTCTTTCAGATTTAATGGATAATGCATTCTAATTCGATACAACATTTTTACATATATAGCATCCGGAATCAGGTGTGTTATTTTTTCAATAACAGCATTCATTATCGTATCTCCTTTAAAATACATAATAGTGAGT
>JBMNVM010000211.1:0-2777 GCA_050946805.1 Acutalibacteraceae bacterium
GTTGCCGGATTAAAGCTTTCAAAACATCAAAAACGGGAGTATCCTCTTGTTGCGTGAAGCTTTTGTACGATTTCGGGCGCTATTCTTTCATGTTAACTTTACAGAGCCCTTTCTTTATATCTTATGCTATTTCTATCGAAGTGTTTATTGCAAAGAGTGGTCTTTCTGCCTGTCCGTACAGTAATCCTGAAATTCCAAAAATAGGGCAAAAGCAGCAAATTTTAAAGGGTTTTTAAAGGTTTTTACTTTTAAATTTTAAAAACCATAACCGCCGTATAATGGCGATTATGGTTTTAATACCGCTTTTGATTGTGGTTTTGTTGTCTGTTTTAGAAAAATCGAAAATATAAATTTTTAAGGGTTTTTTTGTACGGTCAAATGCAAACAACAAATTACCCGCAAAATTCTACCTTGTATTTTTTAAGCCAGTAATTAAGCTGCAAAAAATATGCAATGGTTTGCGGCGTTGTCATTAACTGCCCGTACCATGGAGTCGGGTTGTCAGCGTTTAGCAGCAGGCTTATTTCATCTACATTTACAAACTGAAGTAACGGGGAGGTCGGGTCATTTATAACCTTTTTAAGCTCCCCTGCCACGGCATTAAAATACGCCGGGTTATGGGTTTTGGGGTAGGGGCTTTTTTTGCGCCAGAGTACTTCATCGGGCAAAATCCCTTTCATAGCCTGCCTTAAAAGCCCTTTCTCGAAATTGTTATAATCCTTAAACTCCCACGGAACGGTATAGAGGTATTCGGCGATTCGGTGATCGCAAAAAGGAACGCGAACCTCAAGACCACTATACATGCTCATCCTGTCTTTTCGGTCAAGCAGGGTTTGCATAAACCATTTGAAATTTAAGTTCATCATCTGCTTCATTCGTGCTTCTGTTGCGTTTGTACCAGGTAAAACGGAAGTTTCATCAATTGTTTGTTTATACAATGAGTTTACAAATTCATGCGGGTTTATGCCGCCAAGCAATTCCCGTTTAAAGAATCCCGCGCGGTAGGAGGTCGACTGCGCCCACGGAAAGCCTTCGCTTTCGCGAATGGTTTTATCCCGATACCACGGGTACCCGCCGAAGATTTCATCGGCGCACTCACCAGAAATGGCAACTGTGGCGGTTTTTTTGACCTGCTTGCAAAAAAGCAAAAGCGAAGAGTCTATATCCGCCATGCCCGGCAAATCGCGGGCATCAACCGCATCATAGAGCGCAGATACCAGCTCGTCATTATCCAAAAGAACCAGGTGGTGCTTTGCCGATAATTGCTCTTTCATGATTTTTATATAATACTCATCGCTGCTTGGCTGAAATTTACTGGGTGTGAAATATTTCGTGTTGTCGCGGTAATCAACCGAAAAGGTATAAAGCTGCTGCTCACGAGCCTTGAAATACCGGTTGGCAACAGCCGAAATAATGCTTGAATCAAGCCCGCCCGAAATGAAGGTGCATACCGGAACATCGGACACAAGCTGTCTTTCAATCGAGTCAAGCACCAAAAAGCGAACCTTTTCCACAGTTTCCATAAAGCTGTCGGTATTAGGGTTATCCTCCAGCTTCCAATAAATGCGGGTGTTCAAGCTGCCATTGGTAGGGTTAAAGTAGCCGCACTCGCCCGGCAAGAGCTCCTTTACATCCTTAAACACCCCGCTGCCCGGAATGCGCCCCGGCCCTAAAAGCATTAGCTGCAGCAGTCCCTCTTTGTCGATTAAAGGCTCAATAAAACCGCTTGCAAGCAGCGTTTTTATTTCCGAAGCAAAGAGAAATTTATTTTGTTTTAAAACATAAAAGAACGGTTTTACGCCAATACGGTCGCGAGCGACAAATAAACGCTTTTCATTCATATCCCACACGGCAAAGGCGAAAATTCCGTTTAGCTTTTCAACACAATCGTCCTTCCATTCTGCGAAACTGTGAAGCAAAACCTCGGTATCACTATGGGAATTGAACTTATGGCCGAGAGCCATAAGTTCCCGCCGCAGGTCTTCGGTATTGTAAAGCTCCCCATTGTATACTATGACATATTCATTAGAGCCATAGTTCAAGGTCATCGGCTGCAGTCCTTTTTCTAAGTCCACAACACTAAGCCGCGCGTGTATTAAGGCTATATTGTCTTTAACAAACATACCGCTTTGATCAGGACCACGATGTTGCATTGTTTTTAACATATCATTAAATTTATTCTGATAAATCTTAACGCTTAGTCCATCACTGTTTATAAGTCCGGCAATCGCGCACATATAAATACCTCCCAATAAAAAAGCGCCCACATACGGCCTTAAACCGTATGTAAGCGCCTTTGCTCTATATGTAATATATGTAGCGACTGCGGATTTGATACCTTGAGTATAAGGTCTTCAAATACAGCTAAAATCTACCAATGCCATTTAAGTGGGCATTAGAGATCTTTTTCGTGAAGCACCACGCCGTTTTCTACAAGCTTTGCCTGAAGCCTTGCAACCTCCAGCGCGCCGAAATCATCACACATAGCCGCAGCGGTGCCTGCCGCCTGCCCCGTAACCGCGCAGCAAGGGATAACACGCATAAGATCCCATAATTTCTCGTCGGTACTGGTGCATCGTCCTGCACAAATAAGGTTCTTTACCTTCTTATTGTAAAGGGTTTCAAACGGCACCTCGTAAACAGGACCGCGGGTTCTCCAGCTTGATATCATACCTATGGAGGTTTCAAAATATTTATGTACTTCATCATAGGACAATTCATATTCGCCGACAATTCTTCTGGTCATTCTTATCTGCGGGACTGTGGATATGGTTACC
>JBMNVM010000212.1:0-2776 GCA_050946805.1 Acutalibacteraceae bacterium
GCGGTCAACTCATTGAAGGAGGGGTGAATCACCATTGAACGCTCAATCGGCATATAGTTGCCAAGCTGGGGACAAATGGCATTGCTGTCTCGCTTAATATTTTGTTCTTCACATTTATAGCTTGTGTTCATAAGGTACACAAAGGGCTGCAGCAGAATTGCCGCATGCGGCCCTACTATGTGCACGCCAAGTATGGTTTTCTCCTCGCCTACAATAATTTTTACAAATCCGTTGTCATTCGCATTTTCACTAATCCCCATTGCAATACCGCTTGCAATCTGCGAATAATGCTTAATGCCAACCCAGTATTTTTGACCGGAGGCTTTCGCTTCCCTCTCGGTCATACCTACACGGGCAACCTGCGGACTTGTAAATACCGCCCACGGAACGGCGTTATAACAAGCCTTTCGTTTTTCTTTGCCAAAAAACAAATTGTAAATAAGCACTTCTGCTTCGTAATTGGCCTTATGGCGGAATTGAAATTTGCCGTTAATATCACCCAAGGCAAACACATTTTTCTGTGTTGTTTCCAAATATTCGTTTGTTTTAATCCAGCCGTTTTTTGATATTTCAATATCGGTATTTTCAAGATGCAGAGTATCGCTATTTGAAGTAAGACCGGCAGCTATGAATATTTCCTGCGCACTAACGGTTGTTTTCTCACCTGTTATGATGTTTTCAACCGTTAAAATTTTCTCATCGCCCGTGTCCTTTGAATCTACTACTTTACAGTCGGTCATAACATCAATGCCGTAACCCTCAAACTGGCTGCGAACAAATTCGCTTATTACCTCTTCTTCGTTAGGTAAAATGCGGGACTGCATTTCAATAAGGGTAACCTTTGTGCCAAGAGCAGAGAAAATGTGCGCAAATTCGGCACCAATTGAACCAGCCCCGACAATTATCAGACTTGACCACGGCTGTTTGGGGAATTTATCTCCGAAAAAGGTTTCGTATGTTACATATCCGGTCTTTTTAAGGTTCTGAATTGGAGGGATAAAGGATCTGGCTCCGTTGGCAAGCACGAAAATATAGCTTTCAAACTCCTCGGAATACCCGCCGTCGTTAAGACGCACCCGCATTCTGTTTTTGGCTGTAAACTCGGCCGTCCCGTTAAAGACACGCAAATTTTCGGTTCTTTTAAGGCTTTGTTCAATGGCATAACAGAAATTGATTTGATCCCACATTCGTTTTGAAATTTTATCCCAATTGACGGCTGGCTTGCTAAAATCAATGCCGACCCTGTCCGCCCTTACGGATTCCCTAATCAAGTCCGCGGGATAAGTAAGCATTTTTGACGGTATACATCCTTTGGTAAGGCATGTGCCGCCGAATTTCCCCTTTTCAATAACGGCGCACCTTTTATTGCTTGCAATGGCGGCCTCTGCAATCATCAGTCCCGCGCCGCTGCCCACAACAACAATATCAAAGCGTTCCATAATCCCACCTCCGTAATACTGTATCTTTGTGAATAGTATTATCAAACCCGTTTGTGTTATACCGTTTGAAAATAAACAAAACAAGCCTTAATTATATTAAATCATAATTTTCTTGTGCAATCAAGCATAATATGGCAATAAGCGGTTAGTTTACTTGCCATACATAGATTGCCGGTTTATTGACACTTTATAAAATAAATTAAATGGTAAAATAATTTTGTTAAAATACAAGCAAAAAGGAGGTAAAAAGCATGGCTTTTTTAGCTCCTTTTTTGCTTTTACTGCCCGCAACAATTTATGTAATTGTATTATCTTTAGTCGCAGTAATTGAATACGAAACAGGCTATATTGCAATAGCCCACACTGTCTGCAAAAACGAATAAAAACTCCTTCATTTATTGGTATGTTGAAACTATTTCAGCGCTATTGATGAAGGGTATTTTTGTGTTTAAAACAGTTCTTTTAATGGGGATATGTTTGGCGTAAACTTTTTATTCACCTTCATCATAGTGCGAAATTTTTTGTACGATCGGTCGGCGGTTTGCTTGTGATAAGTACCGGAATAAACCGCAGTCTTCGTATTGACAATCAGCTTCGCGAGCTTGCTGGGCGACAAGGTGAGCCCGGGGAGAGCCGATTTTTTGTTTGTTTAAAAGATATGGAAATGGAAACCTTCTCTGATATCGGGTTTTATAAATTAAATAAATATCCGAAGCTGTTGCGCCGCGCGCAAAAAATACAGGAATGTAAAGATGGCGAAGCGCGGTATATGCTGCAGTGGTATTGGAAATTATTGAAATACATCGCCATAAAATCACGAATTATCGCACACAACTGCTATTAGACAGTCGAATACCACAAATTATTAAAGAGGAAGAACCTACCGTATATAAGCAGTTGACAGACCGTTACGGAGTACACGCCGTAAGCATTGCCGAAAAGCAATTGACCCTGTATTTTATAAATAATAATTGGGCGGCCTATTTAGCCGCTATGGAGGATATTCAAAACGGGATACATCTTGTGATTGTCGGCGGAAAAAGCCCGATAAACGAATATAAAAAATTCGCGGTAAACGCATTTAATGAAATGATGTTGGATATACGGCGCGATGTGGTTAGTTATATGCAAAAATGCGTTATCACAGAAAACGGAATTGACATGGAAAAGCGGGATTGACGGCTGCGACAGCAACGTTCATGTATATGATAAATGACAGCTCTACCCAGTTTTCAAGATTGCACCGTTTAGCAGATTCAATGTCCGATACCATTCGCGAAACAGTCTTTACAATTCAAGGCTTAATTAAAAATTAAAACGGGCAAAAGGCAAATTAT
>JBMNVM010000213.1:0-2773 GCA_050946805.1 Acutalibacteraceae bacterium
TTCTTATATTTTCAATCTTTTCCGTCTTAAATTTATAGCTTGCCTTATTGGCGATAAGCCGTGCGCTTATCGGCACTATTGTTTCAAAAGCGACAAGGTCGTTTTCGGCAAGCGTTTTGCCGGTTTCTACAATATCCACAATAACGTCCGAAAGCCCTAAAATCGGGGCAATTTCAATAGAGCCGTTAAGATGGATTATATCAATATCACGGCACTTTTGATTGTAGTATTTTCTTGCGATATTCGAAAACTTTGTGGCGACACGCAGTGTAGAGGACGGATCATCGCAAAAGTCCTTTTTGGCGGCCACCGCCATACGGCATTTGCCCACCTTCAAATCCAAAAGCTCGTATACCTGCGGCTCGGATTCCAGCAGAATATCCTTGCCGACTACACCTATATCCGCCGCTCCCCGCTCGACATAAATGGCGACATCCGATGGCTTTACCCAAAAGAAGCGAAGACCTTTCTTTTCGTTTTCAAAGATGAGCTTTCGGTTGTTCTCATTTATAGAGGGGCAATCAAACCCCGCCGCTTCAAACATTTCGTAAACCTTTTCGCCAAGACGTCCTTTTGGAAGAGCAATATTGATGACACTTCTGTCTTGGTCGTGCTGCTCAACCGGCCGCTCAAGCGCGTCAAGATATACCGCAAAGCCGATGGCGCCGCAGTCGCGTTTCATCTTTTTCATCAGCATATCGTATCTGCCGCCCGACAGCACCCTGTCGGCAATTCCGTTTATATAGCCCCTGAAAACAATGCCGCTATAATATCCCATGGAGTTAAGCAGCGAAAAATCCACATTGATTTTATCCTCGCAGCCTATTTCCTGCGCATAGCGGCAGACTTCTGCCAGTTTGCTTAAATTCTCCCTTGCGCTTTCGGATTGTGTGATTTCTCGTATTGCTTTTATCGCATTCTCCGGATTATCGTAGCATTTTATAAGTTTTTCTAAAATTTCGAATTGCTTTTCGGTGCACAAATTCTTTAGTGCATCGATATTCTTTTGCGCCACTGCTTGTGCTACGGCCTTTCGGTCGGAGGAAGCTATTCCGCACTCGTCAAACAAGGCCAAAATAAGGCCGGCATGGGACAGCTCAAGCACAAAGCTGTCGCGTATGGTCTTTAAGCTTTTAAGGGCGAGCTCTACAACCTCGAACTCCTCTTTTTGGGTTATCTGCCCTATGCACTCAAGGCCGGTCTGCATTATTTCCTTATATGTATGCGAAGTGTCGGAAATTCGGTAGATGTTTTCGTTATAATAATACCTCTCGATCGTGGTGCCGTTGCAGTTTTTAATGATGGACAGGGTTACGTCGGGCTTTAATGCCAAAAGCTTGCCATTGGTATCGTTAAAGGTTATTACCCCGTCCGACACCAGGAAGTCCTTGTTTTTGGAGTATAAATCATACTCCTCAAACTTGCTCATTTTAAAATGGCGGTAGCCGTAGGAGCTATATAGCTGCCGAAGTTTAAAGACCGCCAACTCGTCATTTTTCAAAATATTAAGGTCAAAGCTCACTTTTCTGCTCCTTTTATTCTATCAATCACGGTTTTATAGCCGCCGTCGCCGTAATTAAGGCAGCGGCTTACCCTGCAAATTGTTGCGGTGCTGGCACCCGTTTGCTTGTTTATATCGACGTAGCTTTTGCCTTCGTCCAGCAGGCAGGCAACCTCGAACCGCTGAACTATTGCCTCCATTTCCTGAATGGTGCAGATATCATCAAAGAATTTGGCGCATTCAACCTCGTTCTTTAACGCCAAAACCGCTTTAAAAAATTTTTCCTTATTCATTTGTGTTTTTTTAGGCATAACTACACCCCTGATTTTTATTACTTTAGTATTCTAACACATCAGCGTGATAAAGTCAAGCGTTTTTTGACCTATTAAAACATACCATTTTGTCGGCGAATGTCAGTACATACGGGTATTATCATAAACCTGCCGGGAGGGAGAAGCTTATGAAAGAGAACGACAAACTGCTTTATAAAACCCTGAAAACTCTTCTTAACGAAAAGCTGTCGGCAGAAGAGGCACTCGCTTTACGAGAAGAAGGATTTGAGATTAAAAATCCCACAAGAAAAACGGCTGTTATGATAGCTCTTTACAAAAAGGCGGTTTCGGGGGATCTTTCGGCTATAAAGGAGCTGCGTTCTATTGTAAGTGAAAAATCTGATGAAAAGGTGCCTGGCAGTAAGGCGGTGATGATTGTTGACGACATCGGAAATTAAGATGTCGCAAATAGTAGGTGCTGGTTATGATGAGTTTTGGAACTGCAAAAAGCGTTACCGCGTTTTAAAGGGCGGCAAGGCTTCAAAAAAGAGTGCCACAACGGCGCTAAACTTTATTTTCAGGCTTATGAAGGAAAAGGACAGCAATCTGCTGGTTGTAAGGCAGATTATGAACACCCACCGCGACAGCACCTTTGCCCAGCTTAAATGGGCGCAGGAGCGTTTGGGGGTGAGCGAGCTTTGGAAAAACACCGTATCCCCGCTTGAAATGGTTTATATCCCGACAGGGCAAAAGATTATTTTTCGCGGCTTTGACGATGTTTTAAAGCTGGCGTCCACAACGGTTTCAAAGGGGTATTTAAACTTCGTCTGGATTGAAGAGGCCTTTGAAATCGCAAGCGAAGCGGATTTTGACAAGCTTGACCTTTCGGTTCCGAGAGGAACCGTTCCCCCGCCGCTTTACAAACAGACCACAATTACCTTCAACCCGTGGAGCGAAGCCCACTGGCTTAAAAAACGCTTTTTCGATACCCCGAATGAAA
>JBMNVM010000214.1:0-2757 GCA_050946805.1 Acutalibacteraceae bacterium
TCCAAGCCACCGGATAATGATATGCACACCAAAAGTGTAAATTTGGGTGCAAATTCATTTCCGGTGGTTTTGTTTATAAAAAAAGATGTTGACAGGTGATGTTTTTTAACTAAATGTTGACATATTTACTTTTTACAGATATAATTAGTTAGCAAAACTAATAAATAAAAGCGAGGTGCAATATGTGAGTGAGATGAATGACTTTGAAAAAAGCCTTAATTCTATCCTTGTTGACACCTTCAATTCAATATTAAAATTTGAAGAGATGTCACTTAAAAATATTGCATCGGTTAATGTAACCGTTACCGAAGCGCATATTTTAGAGGCTATTTCAAAAAGAGGGGAAAATGTGAGTATCAGCGATATTGCCGAAGCCTTAAATATTGCAATGCCGACGGCGACGGTTGCCGTCAAAAAGCTGGAGCATAAGGGCTTTGTTACAAAAACCCCCTGCAGTGAGGACGGGCGAAGATATATTGTATCTCTAACCCCGCTTGGCAAAAAGGTTGACAAGGCACACGCTTTATTCCACAAAAAAATGGTTCGTAACATTAGCCGTGAGTTTGACAAAACCGAACAAGAGATTTTACTTACTGCTGTAAATAAGCTAAGCCAATTTTTTAAAGAAAAGGTAGAAGATTAAATGAGTTTAAAAATTGTAAGTGTCGGCAAAGCCGTACCCGAAAATGTTGTTACCAATCATAAATTAAGCGAGTTTTTGGATACCAGCAATGAATGGATCATTTCAAAAACTGGCATTGAAAGCCGCCATATTTCAAGCGGGGAAACACTAACCCAGCTTGCCGCCGGCGCCGCCGAAAGTGCGCTTTTAAAGGCGGGAATTACACCGGCTGATGTTGATTTGATAATCTGCTCCACCATTCGCGGGGATTATCTATTCCCGTCGCTTTCCTGCTGCGTATCGGAAAAGCTTTCACTTAAATGCCCGGCTTTTGATATTAATGCCGCCTGTTCGGGATTTATTTATGCCCTTGATGTTGCGGACGGTTATATTTCAAGCGGCAAGGCTGAAAATGTATTGATTGTCTGCGCCGAAATGATGTCAAGCCTTGTTGATTGGAACGATCGCGCGACCTGTGTCCTTTTTGGCGATGGTGCGGCAGCCTGTGTTATTTCAAGCGGCAACGCCCTTAAATATTTGCGCCTTACCGCAAGTGGAAACACGCAGGTGCTAAACTGCTGCGCGGGAACGGGCAACAACCCTTTCAAAGAAGGAAAGGAAAACGGATTTTTGGAAATGCTCGGTCAAGAGGTTTTCAAGTTCGCCGTTTCAAAGGTGGAAAGCGAAACGGCACTGGCTTTTCAAAAGCTTAATATAACTGCCGATGATATTGATTATTTTCTCTTGCACCAAGCAAATAAAAGAATCATCGACACGGCAAGAATGCGAATGAACCAGCCAGCCGAAAAATTCCCCGTAAACATTCAAAATTATGGCAACATTTCTTCGGCTTCAATCCCGATTTTGCTTGATGAAATGATAGAGCAAGGCAAAATTCAAAAGGGAACAACCCTTTTAATGTCGGCTTTCGGAGCAGGCCTTACTACCGGCACCCTTGTTATGGAGTGGGAATAATCATAACAAATAAGAAATATCCGTTATAATTTCAACTTACCAATCCAATTTACACTTAATATTAAGCAAGCATACTTAAACTTTTTTGTAGTATGCTTGCTTTTGTGTATGATTATTTATATCGTACTTCTTAAAATAATAAAAAAGAAAATACGGCAGTATGTATAAAACTTGACATTTCTATCCTATTATGTTATTGTAATCTTTGTGGTAATTGAACAAACGGCGAAAATTTAGGGCATGAAATATGTCACATTTGCCAAAAATTTAACAAACTTTTTTACACATGGCGAAAGGGAAATTTTGAATGAATATTTGTGTTTGCATTAAACAGGTTCCGGATTCAAACAAGGTTGAGGTTGATCCCGTAAACGGAACTATAAAGCGGGACAGTGCCGAATCAAAAATGAATCCTTACGATTTGTATGCCCTTGAAGCGGCTTTCAGATTAAAGGAAAAGAATGGCGGCAAGGTTACGGTTATTGCCATGGGGCCGCCCAAGGCAGAGGAGATTATAAGAGAAGCCTATTCTATGGGCGCGGACAGCGGAGTGCTTGTAACCGACAGGCGTTTTGCCGGCGCCGATGTTCTGGCAACGGCCAAAACCCTATCGCAAGGCATAGCGTGTACAGGCGAATTTGATGTGATAATTTGCGGAAAGCAGACGACCGACGGAGATACCGCGCAGGTCGGAGCTGAAATCAGCGAATATATGGGAATACCCTGTATTGCCGGCGTTTCGGAGATTATTGAAAGCGGCGACAGTTCGCTTACCGTGAAAATGGATATGGGGGACAGCTTTGAAATTGCCAAAATTTCATTTCCCTGCCTTATTTGTGTTGATAAGGATATATTCCAGCCGCGCCTTCCTTCATACGTCGCCAAAAAGGCAACCAAGGACAAAGAAATAAAAATCATTAATCTTGATAATTTCAGTGACAAGGACGAAAGCCATTACGGCCTTGCCGGCTCTCCGACACAGGTGCGCCGCATTTTCCCGCCCGAAAACTCGGTTGAGCGCGAAATCTGGCACGGCAGTACCGAAAATCTTTGTAATAAACTCTACTCAAAGCTGTGCGAGCTTAAGTTTATAAACGAATAAGGGGGATATGATGATGAAAAAGCTTTTGGTACATAATGAAAATATCTCTTCCCCTGAA
>JBMNVM010000215.1:0-2732 GCA_050946805.1 Acutalibacteraceae bacterium
ACTTTACTGGTGAGGTAACTCCCCCCTCCACACGTGTTACCACATGCCAGAAATGCATCAGAACTCCCGACCTTGAACGTGTGGGTCATACCGCCCGTCACGGCACCTTTTTTGAAATGCTCGGCAACTTCTCTTTCGGCGATTATTTCAAAAAAGAAGCCTTGGTTTGGGCATGGGAGTTTTTGACCGAAAGACTTGAAATTCCAAAAGAACTTCTTTGGGCTTCAGTATATGAACAGGATGATGAAGCATATAATATTTGGCGGGATGTTATCGGTCTGCCGAAAGAGCGCATTGTAAAGCTCGGCAAGGCGGATAACTTCTGGGAGCACGGCACCGGCCCTTGCGGCCCCTGCAGTGAGATTTACTTTGACCGCGGCGAAAAATACGGCTGCGGCTCTCCCGACTGCAAGCCCGGCTGCGAATGCGACAGGTATATGGAAATCTGGAACAACGTCTTTTCGCAGTTTAACAACATGGGCGACGGGACTTATACCGAACTTGAACAAAAAAACATCGATACCGGAATGGGTCTTGAACGTCTTGCCTGCGTAATGCAGGGTGTTGACAATATGTTTGAGGTTGACACCATCCGCAACACATTAAATAAGGTCTGCGAAATTTCGGGCAAGGAATACGGCAAGGATGCCGCCACCGATGTTTCGATTCGCGCCATTACCGACCATGCAAGAGCCGCCACCTTTATGATAAGCGACGGAATTATACCTTCAAACGAAGGTCGTGGCTATGTGCTTCGCAGAATAATTAGAAGAGCCGTTCGCCACGGCAAGTTAATCGGCATTGACCGTCCCTTCTTTATGGAGGTTTGCGAGGTTGTGATTAACGAAAACCGCGCCGGATATCCGGAACTGGTTGAAAAGAAAGACCTTATCACAAAGGTAATTAACAACGAGGAAGCAAGCTTTAATAAAACAATAGATCAAGGACTGTCTATTCTTTCGCAGCTTTCGAAAAACGGCGGTATGCTGTCTGGAGAGGACGCTTTCAGGCTCTACGACACCTACGGCTTCCCGCTTGATTTGACAAAGGACATTCTTGCCGAAAAAGGCATGACGGTTGACGAGGAGAAGTTTAAAGAGCTTATGAACCGTCAGCGCCAGATGGCAAGAAACGCCCGTAAATCGTCCGACAGTGAGAGCTGGAAGAGCGACGGCATTTCATACGAGGGTATAGCCCCCACCGAATTTTTGGGATACACCGAAAACCGCTGCACCGCAAAGGTACTTGATATTGTGGTTGACGGTGAGCATACCGAGTTTGCCGGCGAAAACACAAAGGCTATTATAGTGCTTGACAGAACCGTTTTCTATGCCGAAAGCGGCGGTCAGGTCGGAGATACCGGCGTTATTACGGCGGATGGTTTTTCCTTCGCAGTTTCGGACACTAAAAAGACTCCCGGCGGGATATTTACCCATTTCGGTACCGTTACCGTCGGCGCCGTTTCGGTTGGCGGCACGATTACAGCGCAGATAGATGTTGCGCGCCGCAACGCCATACGCCGCAACCATACAGCCGCCCACCTTCTTCAGGCGGGACTTCGAAGTGTTTTGGGCACACATTCCGAACAGGCGGGTCAGCTTGTAAACGAGCACACCGTGCGTTTTGACTTTACCCATTTCTCGGCCATGACAGCCGAAGAAATCGAAAAGGTGGAGGATTTTGTAAACACCGCAATTCTTGAGGGCATTCCGGTAGTAAATGAGGAAATGCCGTTAGAAAAGGCAAAACAACTTGGCGCAATGGCGCTGTTCGGCGAAAAATACGGCGACATTGTAAGGGTTGTCGCGGTTAAGGACAAATCGATTGAGCTTTGCGGCGGTACCCATGTTGACAATACCGCAAAACTCGGCCTTTTCCACATTCTTTCCGAATCCAGCGTTGCCGCGGGGGTCAGGAGAATTGAGGCTGTTACCGGATTTAATGTAATAAAGAAAATAAGGGCTGATAGACAGCTAATAATTGATACTGCACAGGTTTTAAAATCCCAAAATCCCGCTGAAATCGCAAAACGTGCCGCGGCTGTTATGTCAGAGCTTAAGGAAACCCAGAAAGCGCTTGAATCGGCAGAGGCTAAGCTTGCATCTTCAAAGCTTGACGATATTATTAAGACCGCAAAATCTGTCGGCAATCTTCGTGTTGCCGCCATGCGGCTTGACGGGACTTCTCCGGAAGAACTGCGCAATATGACCGACACCGCAAAGGCTGAAAACGATGATTTGATAACCGCTTTAGCAGCGCTTAACGGCGAGAAAATCACCTTCTGCGTATCCTGCGGCAAGGCTGCGGTTGCCGGCGGCGCTCATGCCGGCAATATAGTACGGGAAATTGCCAAAATCGCCGGCGGAAACGGCGGCGGAAAGCCCGACAGCGCAATGGCCGGCGGAAAAGAAAAATCAAAAATCAATGAGGCTTTAAGCGCTGTTGTCGAGATTGTCTCGTCGCAGCTCAAATAGTCAAATTGCTAATTTACTCCGCCGGATTGTTATAATTGTTTCAACCCTTTCTACCCTACCGGCACGGCATTTTGACTGACGAAAGGGAAATATAAAAAACTTTTAAGGTCCGATTACGCATCGGAAGTAGAATTTTAGAGGTGAAGCTTAATGGCAGACTGCTTATTTTGCAAAATAGTAGCAGGTGAAATCCCATCCACAAAGGTTTATGAAGACGATTATGTATATGCCTTTAAAGATATTAATCCTCAGGCTCCT
>JBMNVM010000216.1:0-2728 GCA_050946805.1 Acutalibacteraceae bacterium
ATTTTTCTGGAGGTCATAGGAAACTACGACCTTTTTACGACTCCGAATACGTATCTTAGCCAATGCACAATGGTGTATTTCAAAAATAGCCTGAAAACAAAAAACGCCCTGTAAAGCAGTCCATAAGTCTGCTTTACAAGGTGTTCTTCGGATAAAACTTATTGATTAACATTCATTTTTTCAATGAATTCTTCATCTTTTCGAACTTGTTTTATTATTTCGAGAATTTCTGTATCCCAATAGCCTTTCTCACATTCCTCACTTAAACGAACAATCCCGTTTCCTTGCTGCCGGTTTGTTCATACAGCTCGATAAACCGATTAACGGTTATTAATATCTTCAATTCCAAACTCATCTGATTGGCCGTTAAGTGATCGGGAAAGCCCAAGCCATTCATCTGCTCATGGTGATTCCGAATAAATGCGCATAACCAGCGGTGCATGTTCAGCGAAGACATGATTTCCGCCCCAAGCAAAACATGCTCGTCCCGATCACCGCAAAGCAGCTTGCCAATATCATGAAGATAGGCACCAATCTGCAGGTGGATGAATTCTTCATCATCAACAGATAAAATTTTCCCAACTTTTTCACAATAATGTTTTACGTTGCAGGCATGATTAAATAATTTTCGGTCTTTTAACTCCATAAAATTCAAATAGCTTTGGGCTACCTGATTTTCCTTTTCCATCCTGCTGTATGCTCTTTTGGATTTCACAGCCCACTCCAGCCGATTTTTTAATTCCTCATATACAATCGGTTTTGACAAAAAGATATCCGTACCGGCGCTATAGCCACGTATTTTGTCCTGTACTTCGGTCAAAACTGTAAGCATAATCACCGGAATATTTTGTGTAGCGACCGTATTTTTTAATTTTCTGCAAACTTCAAAGCCGTTCATTCCGGGCATCATAACATCCAATAAAATAACATCCGGGTCATGCTCGCAAGCCGAGCTTAACACTTCGGGCCCGTTTACTGCGGTATAACAAGTATACCCCCAGGAAGACAAGACATCTTTTGCTATTTCACGATTCTGTTCATTATCATCTGCAATTAATACTTTTTTCATTTCGCCACCCCACTTTTCGAATTGTATCAAGTGATAGGGATGGTTATGATAACCTCTGTCCCTTCTCCAAATTTACTTAATAAAAGAATTTTTCCGTTATGAAGCTCCACTAATTTTTTTGTAAGGGGAAGTCCTAAGCCCGTCCCTTCATACTGCTTTTCATAAGAATTATCCACTTGCTCAAATTCATTAAAAATCCTTTTCTGATCTTCTTCCTTTATTCCGATCCCGTTGTCCTGTACTTTTATCTGAACAGAATCCCCCTTTTTCTGAACATCGACCAAAACGTTGCCGCCCTGCGGTGTGAATTTGATTGCGTTTGAAAGAATATTGCACAATATCTGCTTGATTTTGTTTGCATCCACTTTAA
This sequence comes from Acutalibacteraceae bacterium, assembly GCA_050946805.1. GTDB lineage: Bacteria > Bacillota > Clostridia > Oscillospirales > Acutalibacteraceae > UBA737. The sequence continues at coordinate 1,440 of JBMNVM010000216.1, forward strand.
CGATAAAATCGGTCGGATTCATTTGAATCGTTACTTTTTGATTTTTCTTGTAAGCAAGGTTTTTTACCATGTTAAAGCTTTCGGCCACAATGTCGGACATAGAATAATCACCGATCACCAGCGTCATCTTGCCTGCTTCAATTTTTGAAAGGTCCAAAACAGAATTAATGAGTTGGAGCAAATGCCTTCCGCTGGCGATAATATTGTTTATATACTTATGCTGCTTTTCATTCATCGGACCGATGATTTCTTCCCGCATGATCTCCGCGCTGTTTATAATCGCACACAGCGGGGTCCGCAATTCATGGCTCATATTTGCGATGAAAAGGGACTTTATCTTGCCCGTCTTCTTTAAATCGTTGACAGCTTCCCATAAATTCTGCGTTCTTAATCTTACCTTTTCTTCTAAGTTCTTGTTCAATTCCGCGAGCTGTTCCGACATATTCAGCAGCTCCGCATGTTCACTCTGCAATTTTCCCAAATACTCGTTGCGTTCCTCTTCGCTTTTTTTCAGATCGCATACCATTTTATTAAATGCATTCAACAAAATAGTCGTTTCGCTGTTTGAATTCTGCAAATATTGGCTATCAATGACAATGTCGCTGTCGCCACGTGCAATTTGGTTGGCTAATTCCGTTGCCTTCAGAATCGGGGCGGCTATGCGGCCGGACACATACTTCGTGATAAAAATCATGATGATCAAACACAGACCGGTTACGAAAACGATAATATCCCTTTGGGTATCCATGATAATGGAAAACTTGTCCTCCGGAATACCTACACCCAGCATTCCGATATCCTTCCCGTCATAATCGACAATGGGTTTGTCTAAAAAAATATGAACCTCGCCGTCGTAATCCACCTTTCCGTAAAACACATTCGTCGTACCCTTTAATGTGCTGATCGCAAGCGGGGTGGAGCTTCCGATGAAATTTTGTTTTTTAGGGCTTCGTATATTGGAAGTAACACGAATATCATCCACAGAAATTGCCATATAGGAATTTTCAACGCTTTGTGAATACGTTTTCGGGAAATAAGCGTCATTATTTACAATATCCCCAAACGCAAGAAACCCCAGCAACTGGTTATTTTCTTTATTGTAAACCGGTGAAACACTTACAAACACCAGACATTTTGTCAGATATTCATTTTTTTCCGCGCTTTTGCTGATCAATACTTTGTATTGATCATATTCCTTTGAATCCGAATCGAATAAATCGTTAAGATCGATTAATTCCGTAGACGTCACAGCATAGCGGTTCTGTTTGGCGGCCTCACACAATTTATCC
>JBMNVM010000217.1:0-2687 GCA_050946805.1 Acutalibacteraceae bacterium
TCGCCCTTACTTTTTCTATATTTATAATAGTACAAAAAAATAACCGCATTGCGGACATTAAAAGGCAGATTGAACAAAATGAATCCGTACTTAATGAGCAGTACAGCAAGGCGGCTCAGCTGGAATTACAGCTTAGAGAAAGCGAAGAAAACAAAGAAAAAATACAGTCAGAGCTTGACTCCATAAAAAAGGCCAAAGAAAAGCTTGAGAACGAGAATAAAAGCCTTAAAACCCAGATACAAGAGCTAAAAGCCGCAAAACCCGCGGCAGCAAAAACAGTAGTACAGGCAATCGCCCCGCAAACTCCCTCATCCGGAAAGATTTGTTATCTGACTTTTGACGACGGCCCTACAGATAACACCCTTGAAATTTTGAAAATACTTGACAAGTATAAAATAAAAGCCACATTTTTTGTTGTGAACACAGATAAAAATAAAATTGAGTATGTAAAAAATATTTATGCAGCGGGTCATTCCATAGGGCTTCACTCGGCCAGCCACAACTACGCGAAAATTTATTCAAGCAAACAGGCATACTTTGATGATTTAAACTCCATTTCCAAAGCGGTGGAGCAGCTTGTCGGGATTAAAACGTCCATAATCCGGTTCCCCGGTGGCTCCAGCAACCTTGTAAGCCGGCAATATACAAACAAAATTATGACCGAGCTTACAAAGGAGGTAACCGCAAAAGGGTATGTTTATTTTGATTGGAATGTCGATTCAGGGGATGCTACCGAGACGGCTATGAATCCCAAAAAAATAGTCAACAACGTACTGTCAGGCGCAGCCAACAAAACCCGTATTTGCGTGCTGATGCATGACTCGGCCGCAAAAACCACAACGGTTGAGGCGCTGCCCGAAATAATAGAAGGCCTTGCCGCTAAGGGTTTTAGGTTTGCGGCATTGACACCGCAAATTCCGGTATTCCACCATAATGTACAAAACTAAAGGGTTTGCCCGAAAGGAGCAAACCCTGTTTTTTTACATATGATTTTGAATATACTCGGTAAGATCACCGATTGTTTTAATATTTTCTATTTCCTCGTCCGGAATTTCAACGTCGAACTCGTCTTCGATAGTCATCAGCAATTCGACAACATCAAGACTGTCGGCATCCAAATCCTTGACAATATTAGTCTCCATTGTCAAATCATTTTCATCAACATCAAGCTGATCAGCAAGTATGCTTACTATTTTTTCAAAAACCATTATGATCCTCCTGAAAAATTTTTCGCAGGTCGCGAGATTGTCATAACAAAATAATATGTTGAATTATCATTTTTGTCAATAGGTTTTATGATTTTTTTTTGATTTTTTGAAAATACCCGTTTTTTGCCTTGTGCTTCATATTTTAACATTTGCTCCAATTATTAAATATTATGGTAAAGGACTTGTAGTTTAGTCGAAAAATGAAATTAAAAGGAGCAAAGATATGGAAAGAAGATATTATGAGCTTCCGGAAATGTACAATAATGCTTCAGCCGCCGCAAGCCAAAGGGATTATCGCAGCAGCTGCGGAGTTAAAATACCGCCCTACATCAATGACAGCTACTGCATTCCCGAGCCGAAACGCAATTACGAAGATGTTTTGGCAATGGCTTTTGTTGAAATGCAGCCCCTTGAAAGCGTATATCCGGAAGCAACCGCATTTAGCTGTGGGTCGCTATTCCCCAATTTGTACAAACCCTTCTGTGGAGGTAATAGACGATGACACGAAAAGCCGAAGCGAAAAAAAGAATACATGAACTGGATTTTGCAATCCATGAGCTGGTACTGTTTCTTGACACCCATCCCACAAACATGAAGGCTTTAGGGCTTTTAAATGATTACCGCATGAAAAGGAAGCAAGCCATTGACCAATATGAGGCAAACTTCGGAAAATATATCGATACTGCATCCGAAGTTCCCGTTGGAACATGCTGGAAATGGCTTGACGGTCCGTGGCCTTGGGAAAATAATTTTATGGAGGATTAGAAAATGTGGAAATATGAGAAAAAACTGCAATATCCCGTAAATATTAAAAACCCCAACCCCAAATACGCACAGATAATTATAAGCCAATACGGCGGCCCGGATGGGGAGCTTGGCGCTTCGATGCGTTATTTGACACAGCGGTACTCGCAGCCGTTTAACGAGGTTAAGGGGATTTTGACCGATATAGGCACCGAAGAACTGGCTCACCTTGAGATGATTTGTGCCATGGTACATCAGTTGACCCGCAACTTAAGTGAAAAGGATATAGTTGAGAGCGGTTTCGACAAATACTTTGTAGACCATACCAACGCCGTGTACCCGATTGCCGCGGCAAGCCTGCCCTGGAGAGCCGAATACATTCAGGCCAAGGGCGACGTTATCGCCGATCTTCATGAAGACCTTGCGGCGGAGCAAAAGGCAAGGGTTACCTATGACAACCTAATAAGGCTTATCGATGATCCCGATGTTCTTGATCCTTTATGGTTCTTGCGGCAGCGTGAAATAACCCACTATCAGCGCTTTGGCGAAGCATTGAGAATAACAACCGACAAGCTTAACAGCAAAAACTTCTATGCATTTAATCCCGGCTTTGACACAAAGACTTCGAACAAGAAAAATTAAAGCAAACATAAATATTGTTTTGTTTTTGTGGGTTTTAAGCATCAAAAACGTTTTATGGTGGAAATAATGAGGTTTACAGCAAAGCTGATTTCG
>JBMNVM010000218.1:0-2615 GCA_050946805.1 Acutalibacteraceae bacterium
GGAAATGTCGGGAATACGCTTCTTTGCCTGTTTTATAAGCTCTAAATACTTCTCCCTGTCGTAATGGCGGTTCATTAATTTTAATACCCTGCTGCTGCCGCTTTGGAAAGGAAGATGAAGATGGTGGCTCACCTTTTCGCAGTCCCTTATGGTGTCAAGCAGCTCAACCGTGCAGTCCTTGGGGTGGGAGGTCATAAACCGAATAATAAAATCCCCCGGCAAATCATTTATCATTCTAAGCAGCTTCGCGAAGGTAACCCCGTGCTCGCAGTTCTTGCCGTAGGAATTTACATTCTGCCCCAAAAGGGTGATTTCCTTGCAGCCGGAGGCTATCATTTCCTTTGCTTCGCTAATTATTTTCTCCGGCTCCCTTGAGCGTTCCCTGCCCCGCACATGGGGCACGATACAGTAGGTGCAAAAGTTGTTGCAGCCGTACATTATGGGCAGCCAGCCTTTTAGGCTGCCGTCCCGCTTTATCGGAATATCTTCGATTATATCCTCATTCGGACTTGAAAACTCGAAAATTCTGCCACAGCCGTTCAGCCTTCTGTATATAAACTCAGGCAGACGGTGCATAAGCTGGGTTCCCAAAACAATATCCACATACGGATAGCTTTGCTTAATTTTATCGGCTACGCTTTGCTGCTGGGACATACAGCCGCTAATACATATAATAAGCTTTGGATTGGCTTTTTTAAGCGGCTTTAGATGCCCTATGTTGCCGTACACCCTGTCCTCGGCATGGCCGCGGACGGCGCAGGTGTTGAAAATTATAAAATCGGCTTCTGTTATATCTTCGGTAATCGTATAACCGCAACAATTTAAAACGCCTTTTAACTTCTCGGAATCGCTGACGTTTTGCTGGCACCCGAAGGTTATTACCGCCGCTTTCGGACTTTGCCCGTAAACGGCAGGCAGCAACTCGGAAACGCGGTGTATATACGCCCATTGTTCTTCCGAAAAGGTATTATTAAAACTTTGATTTTGCAATACTGATTCTCCTTAATGAAAACTAACCCTTATATGTATCCGCAGCCAAAATACTTTGCATGCGAAAATTTACGGTTTTTATGAATTTTAAACCCTTTCGCAAGGCGTTTTTTCATACTTTTTTTGCGCCGCAGCCACAAAAGGTAATATACCACCATTATTCAAATATTTTACCACAAGCCATGCTTTTTTGCAAGAAGCAACGGCACATATTTTGTGTGATTTTAAAGGCCAAAAACCCGCCAAGCATTTGAAAAGCATAAATCGGATAAAAAATTCAGACCCTAACCTTTACGGCACGGGTCTGCAGTTAAGTTTTTCATATTTACTTTTTCTCGGTAAATTTGCGAATTTTTTCAAAAGTCAGCGGCCACACGCAGCCGATAAACAAAACCAGAATAAGATATCTGACCCCGTCGGCCGCGAATTGATTGGCTATTAGCATTCGAAGCGGCGCTTTAAGCCCCTGCTTTATTGTAAGTACCGGAATAATGCCAAATCCCAGCTTTAGTATTTGACAAATAATATTCCCATCGGTTTTAAAGTTTATATACCTTTTATCGACTTCATAGGAAATATAAATACCAATTGTGCTTCCAAGCATTTCATATGCATTTTTCGTGCCTTCGGCAAGGTTTTTTGTATCGATATTTTCCGGAAAGCGGTAAAAGGTAACGAACACAGTAAGCGCCGCAGACAAAATCATCATGAAAAAAAGCAAAATTCTCATGCTGCGTGTATTTTCAAAACAGCGCGAAACAAGGGGATAAAGGCCGAAAACCAAACCCAAAGCTAATACAGCCGAAACTCCCACATCCAAGGGGGTATGAACACCGAGATACAGCCTTGAAAAGGGTACCAAAACGCAGAGTATGACACAAATTATCCTGAAAGTTTTTTGATTGTGCATCCGCGCCATTCCGCCGAAAATCCCGATTGAAGACTGCGTGTGCCCGCTTGGAAAGGAATATCCGGCAGCCGCCTTCTTTGCCGGTTCCACAATCGTGAAATCCTTATTTTTCACCCACGGCCGCGGTATTCTGAAGTACAGCTTTAAAAACTGGTTTATAACGGTTCCGATGAATCCTATAAAGAGCAGATAATATCCTTCTTTTTTGTTTACGCACCAGAAAAAAATAAGGCCGAGAACTATAAAAAAGGTTTCTTCACCAAGCCGTGTTATTAAAGAAAAAAATGAATCTAATAACGGATGCCGCAGTTCTTCCAAAAGATATAGAAATTCCATTTTATCCCCTCGTATTATAATATACGCTCTATTTTAGCATACTAACCGCCCTTTTTCAATTTGAATTTCCGTTTAAAATATCGTATTGTTTGGCTATGTTGTACCATGTTACAGGCCCTACCATTCCGTTGACCGGCAAACCGAAAAGCTGTTGGAATATTTTTACCGCGTTTTCGGTCTGTTCACCGAAATATCCGGTAGCCGGAACGTGTGAAATTTCCGGAATATTATCTGATATGAGGTTTAAATATGTTTGCAAATCCCGCACGTTTTCATTTTGCATTCCCTTGCTTAAAAAATAACCGGGATACAGTTTTGCGCTATTGCCCTCATACCCTGTCGGCAGGCTGGCCACCGTTTGTGTATATACCTTATCAAT
>JBMNVM010000219.1:0-2614 GCA_050946805.1 Acutalibacteraceae bacterium
AGTTTGAGGCTTTAAGGCTCGGTTTTAAAGGTATTACAATGAACAGCATTGACGGCGTTTCGGACAGGGATTTCTGCATTGAGCTTATGTCGGCATTTGCGATTATTATGATGCACCTTTCCCGCTTTTGCGAGGAGATTATTCTCTGGTCAAGCTGGGAGTTTAAATTTGTAGAGCTTGATGACAGCTACACCACAGGCTCAAGCATTATGCCGCAGAAGAAGAACCCCGATATGGCGGAGCTTATCCGCGGAAAAACGGGCAGGGTATACGGCGATTTGATGGCGCTGCTGACTACACTTAAGGGTTTGCCACTGGCATATAATAAAGATATGCAGGAGGACAAGGAGGCGATTTTCGACTCTTTGGACACCGTCAAGAAATGCCTTAGCGTTTTTGCCCCTATGCTTGATACCATGAAGGTACTAAACAGTAATATGTATTCGGCGGCGCAAAAAGGTTTTATTAACGCCACCGACCTTGCCGATTATCTTGTAAAAAAGGGAATGCCCTTTAGAACGGCATATAAGCATGTCGGCGAAATTGTCGCCTACTGCATAGAAACAGATTCGATTTTAGAGAATATACCGATCGAAAAGTACAAGGAGTATTCAGATCTTTTCGATACCGACCTTTATAACGAAATATCCCTTGAAACCTGCGTATCAAAGCGCATTTCCGCAGGCGGTACGGGATATGAGTCGGTTAAAGCTCAAATAAACTATATTTCGGAGTTTTTGAATGAAAAAGGTATTCATTGACGGCAGCGCCGGAACTACGGGACTTAAAATTGCCGAAAGGCTTGAAAAAAGGGCAGATATTAAGCTGCTTCGGCTTTTACCGGAGCAGCGAAAGGATGTTCAATGCAGGAAAAAGGCCTTAAACGAAGCCGATATTGTTTTCCTGTGCCTGCCGGATGCGGCGGCGGTCGAAGCGGTCTCGCTAATCGAGAATCCCGATACTATTGTTTTTGATACTTCAACCGCCCACAGAACAAATCCGAACTGGACATACGGTTTTCCGGAGCTGTCGGAAGAACATTTTGAAAACATTAAAAATTCAAAGCGGATTGCCGTTCCCGGCTGCCACGCAAGCGGCTTTATTGCCCTTATTTTCCCACTCCTTGAAAGCGGTATTTTAAAGCCGACTGCACTGCTTACCTGTGTATCCCTTACGGGTTACAGCGGCGGGGGCAAGAAAATGATTGCCGAGTATGAAGATGAGGGTAAAAATCCGCTTTTATCGGCGCCGCGGCAGTACGCAATCACCCAAAATCACAAGCATTTGCCGGAAATGGTTGCGGTAACGGGTATAAAAAATCCACCCGCATTTATACCTATAGTGGACGATTTCTTCAGCGGTATGGAGGTTACAATACCGATTTTTCCCTCCATGCTGGCGGGCAAATTTTCTATGGAAGATATAAAAAATACATACAAGCAAAAATACACAGGGCCGATAGTGTGTTTTAAAGAGGATTTTGACGAATCGGGATTTGTTTCGGCAGGAAGGCTTTCCGGCAAGGACATTATGGAAATTTCGGTTGCCGGAAATGAGGAAAGAATTTTATTGATTTCCCGTTACGATAACCTCGGCAAAGGTGCTTGCGGGGCGGCGCTCGAGTGTATGAACATAGTGCTTGGCTGTGATATAAAAAAAGGGCTTGAAATATAAATTTTAGGAGACAGGTTATGAAAATAATTTCAGACGGTGTGTGTGCCGCAAAGGGTTTTATGGCAAACGGAATACATTGCGGTATCAGAAAAAATCGTTCCAAACGGGACTTGTCTTTAATCGTCAGTGAAAAAAGGGCGGCGGCGGCTGCCGTTTACACCACAAATCTTGTAAAGGGCGCCCCATTGCTTGTTACAAAGGAGAATGTTTCGGACGGTTACGCCAGGGCAATTATCTGCAACAGCGGCAACGCTAACACCTGCAATGCCGACGGTTTGGATATTGCAAAACAAATGTGCCGTTTGCTTGGAAGCGAGCTTAACATTACCCCCGAAGATGTTGTAGTGGCTTCTACCGGAGTTATCGGTCAGCCGCTTGATATAAATCCAATAAAGAACGGTATTCCCGCTCTTGTAAAGGGACTTGACCGCAATAAAAGCACCGAGGCCGCCGAGGGCATAATGACCACCGACACCCGCATTAAGGAAATTGCCGTGGAGTTTGAAATTGGCGGCAAGGTCTGCAAAATAGGCGGAATTGCCAAAGGTTCGGGCATGATACATCCGAACATGGCCACAATGCTTGTGTTTTTAACCACCGACTGCGCCATTTCAAGCCAAATGCTTCAAAAAGCATTATCGGCAGATGTGCAAAACACATTTAACATGGTAAGTGTGGACGGCGATACCTCAACCAACGATATGGTTGTAATCCTTGCAAACGGTATGGCTGAAAATCCCGAAATTACCGAAGATGGCGAGGATTTTGCCACATTTATGAAGGCGCTTAACACCGTTACGGTGCATCTTTGCAGATGTATTGCCGGCGACGGTGAGGGCGCAACCAAGCTGCTTGAATGTAAAGTCAGCGGAGCTGCCGACGATAAAACGGCCAAAACTGTCGCTAAAGCGGTTATCTGCTCATCCCTTACAAAGGCTGC
>JBMNVM010000220.1:0-2608 GCA_050946805.1 Acutalibacteraceae bacterium
ACCAAAACGGCCGTTTTGCCCGAACCTGCCGCTGCAGCGACAAGAATATTGCCTTCGCCTTTAATGGCCAGCTTTTGACTGTCTGTAAACTCAATCGGCATTATTCTCATCCCCCTTTATGATTTCTAAAACCTTGCTGTTTGTTAAAGCTTCAACCTTTGGAATATCACAGTCCTCAATTCCGCAGACAATGCCGTAATCACAGTATTTGCAGGCGGGCGTCTCGCGGCCGTCAAGAGGTGCAACGGCTATATCGCCACTTCGTATGGTTTTTCCGGTGTTTTTCATCAGTTTTTCAATATAGTCAAAAATCGCGGTGAAGTTTTCAGGTTCAATAAATGAACTGTTGTTTTTCGAAATACTGCCGTCCTTATTTAATTTAAATTTCGGCACAAACTGACCGTTACCCTCTTTGTCCATGGCTCTGACCAGTTCCTCATTCGCTGCAATAAGTCCGTTCATCGCCATGCCTTCATCCTTAACATCCCTTGTAGCGGGTTTATAAAGAATACCGGCGGCGGCATGGTCGGGAAGCCCCCTGCCCCGTGTTACGGCATACAGGTACAAAAGCATTTGAAGGTTAAGACCGAACAAAATATCGGGCAGCTTAAACTCCTTGCTTCCGGTTTTATAATCGATTATCCTTATGTATCCGTTGTATTCGTCCACCCTGTCAATGCTTCCGGTCAACATAATGGTACCGTCATCAATCGGGAAACGCATGGCGGGAATGTCTCCGCCGTCCCGAATTTTAAGCTCGCAGGCGACCGGTTCAAAGTCGGTTTGCTTCATTTCGTCCGAAATGTTGCGGACAACCTCCTTTAAAGAACGGGAAATGCGGGATATTAAAAATTCGGTTTTTGCATCCTTCACGCTGCTAAAGCCTTTAACATTATCAAGGTATTCTGCTATGTAGCGGTCGGTAAGCTCGTCCAAAACCGAATACTCCAAATCGGCAATTTGCTTTTTGTGCCGACCGATTATTCTTTCCAAAACATAATGGACAATGGTACCTCGCTGCATTACGTTAAAATCGGCTGCCCTTAATTTTTCAATTTTAAGACCAAATTTGCAAAAGTAGGAAAAATGGCAGTGGTTGAAATTATCAAGCCTTGATGCCGACATATATATGTTCTTTCCGTATAGCCTTTCTGCGGTGGCGGGGGACAATTTTTCGTTTTTCTTTACTTCGCCTTGGCTGATAATCTCGGCTCGTTTTATAAATTCTGTCCCTTCCAAAGCTCTTTTTAGGCTTTCGGCTTCAACAGGCGAGGTTTTAAGCAGTCTGCAGTAATCCCCGAAGGTCGCCAGCGCGGTTTCGGGAGCAATATTCAAAAGATTGCCGGTTGCGGGAAATTCGGTAAATTCGTGGTTTTTTTCCTCCATAATTTCGCTTACAAAGGCGGAAGGTTCCAGCGCCTCGCCCGCAACGGTCTTTTCGCTGTAAGAAATAAACAGTTTGTCCGAAGCGCAGCAAAGATTGGAATAAACAAGATAATCCTCGTCTATTGAGGAAATAACGGCATTATCCGATATGTTAATTCCGTTTTCAATCAGCTTTTTGCGCTCGGAAAGGGCAAAAACCCCCGAATTTGATATGGTTTTTGGAAACTCGCCCTGATTTGCGCCTAAAATAAAGGCAATTTTCGGCCTTGACGGCCTTATTCTGTCGGCGGCGCCGAAGGTAACCTCATCAAGGGTTTGAGGGATTACGCCTACGCTGCCAAGCGCGACCGCAAGCTCTAACGCATCGGCAAATTCCTGCTTGGATATGGGGGCTTCGCCAAAGCAAACCACAAGGCTGTCAAGAACTTTCATATACTCATCAAAGGAAAGCTTAATGGCATCAGCATAAAAACCGTCATTGGCGGTTTTAAATTCGCGGCACATTTGACTAAGTTTTTCGGAAAAACCGCAGGAAATAAAAAGGTTTACTATTGCAGCCGCCATTTTTTTGGCGTTGCCCGTGAAATTTTCCTTAAAATTTACAATAGGCGCTATTGCAATCTCTCTTAACCTATTAATTTCCTGTAATTCCTCTGTATATTTACCGTCGGGGTCGTCGTCGGTCGTCATGCCGCGCGGATCCATATCCCACTCTTTAAGCCACAACTCGCCCGTAATATTCCAAACAAAGGCATAGTTTTCAATCAGCGGGATTTCTTCGGGATTCAGTGTTCCAAGTCCTGTTTTGTGGAAGGCAAGAATATTCTCTGTGGAAAAGTTCAGCGCCTGTATGGCCGCCTTAGCCGCAACCGAGAGCGGAAAGGCCGAAAGGGGTATTTTATTGTCATAAAAGCAGTTTATGTTGTTGCGCCTGCAAGCGATTTCAACGGCCGGCTGGTATTTTTCGCTGTCCCTTGCGATAATTACAAAATCCCTGTACCTGTAATTTTCGGTGCGGACAAGACGTCTTATTGTTCTTGCCGCAAACTCGGCTTCATCGTAAACGGTTTGCGCCCTGCAAACGGTAATGGCGCTCTCCCCTGTTTCCCTTTCAAACTCACCGCCCGCAAGCAACCGCTCAAGTGCCAAAAGTGCTTTGGAATTATAGCGGCTTTGATTAAGTATAATAGGCTCCGCAATTTTTACCGCGCGGCTTTTGGCG
>JBMNVM010000221.1:0-2594 GCA_050946805.1 Acutalibacteraceae bacterium
GAAAAAACGGTTAAATTACACATGCATCCAACTGTTTGACTATTAATTCATTGGATTACTGTATTAGCCGTAAGTCCTTTACCAAGCTCAAATTGATAGTAATCCCGGATGTGCTTGGGTTGCTTCTCCAGGTCCTGCAAGGTGAGCATATTGTCTTCGAAGTATGGAACAATGATTCCCTTGATGGAATTGGCATAGGATGAATAGGTGGTCAGCTCGACGCTGCTTTTCATCATTTCCAGCCCTTCCAGAATAAAATCGGTAAAGAGTATGGGGCTTCATCTGCACACGGGTTGATATTAGCAACAGGTTTTTCCTTAGTTTGAAAAAACCATGCCATATAGAAAAATACCGAGAAAGAACCGGTCATTATCCGGCGCGTGTTCTTGCCGATAAAATTTACCGCAACCGTGATAATCTGAATTTTTGCAAATAACACGGAATTCGGTTATCCGGACCGGCGCTCGGAAGACCGAAAAAAGAGCTGCCCGACCGTAAACAAAATTATATTGATGAATGTGAACGTGGGAAGTAGAACGGCGCTTTAGCCTTGCAAAACGCAAATGCAATCTCGGCACGGTTACTGCGAAACCAACCGATACAGCCTTCCACTGTATTGCTATGTCCATAATCGCTATCAACCTCAGAAAGCTTATGCTTTCTTTGCCTGACTTTTTGAAACAGCTCTTTTTATATTTCGGATTTTTTGGGTTTTCTTTTATTCATACATTAAATAGAAGTATTGCCGTTACCCCTAATCCGAAAGCGGCAATCTGATTTTTACTAATCTTTTCTCTGAGTATTATAACAGATACCGCCAAAGAAGCAAGTATAACGCCGACATTTACTATCGGGAATACAACAGCGCTCGGGAGAAGTCCTGCAAGAAGTGTATTCGCCGTGTTTGCGACCGCCATAGAGACTCCGACAATGATTATGTAAAACGCAAGAGACGAATCGATGCGAATATTTTGCACCGTTTCTTTACGCTTTGTAACGGAAGCCGCCAATGACAAAAGCATAGCTAAATCAAAAGCGAGGAGCAAAAAGATTCCCGTTTCGTCACGAGCGGAGGTTTTTGCTGGATTTTTTGCACAACTCCGAGTCCACCGGACGCCAGCATAGCAATAATAAGAGTGACCGGCAACCCCTGCATTTTTGGGGAATCTTCATCATTTTTAAGCGATGTAAGAATAATCGTGCATATGCACAGCAGTATGCTGATTATTTTAAATGCATTTACTCTTTCTCGCCATACGACGGTTCCGAAAACAGTCGGGATAATAAATCCGAACGAATAAACCATTGCGCAGATTGATACGGGCGCCCTTGTAAGTGCAACGGTATACATCCATTGAGATAATACCGTGAGAATGCCGTAAGCCACTGCTAAAAGCAGAGCTGTTTCCGATGGGCTGGCGATACTTTTAATATTAAAAATAAATATCACTGCCGCCGCGACGAAAAACAAAACAGTCTGGGTAATATAAAAGCTGTATTTGCCGCCGTTTAATATTCCAAGCTTTTTTGAAAAAACCGCTCTTGCAGTCGAACAAACGATAGATAAAGCCAAGAGAAACAGCGTGATATTATTCATCACACATTGCCCTTAATTATTTGAGCCAGCATAGGACTCAGAATCTTTCTTGTATCATCGTCGACAAGACTGAAACGGTTGCCGTCGTTCGGTGTGCTTAAGTAATTCCATACGCAGTACGGAATTTCGTTTTGTTTTAGGAATGTAATAACATCCCGCATCCAGTTTTCGCGCCATTCCGTTTTACAGTGACGTATAGTACCGAACTCACCGCACCAAAGTATCTTGTCAGGATTTTGCTTTATAAAATCGGTTGCGGGTTTTAGGCTGTCAAATATATATTTTCTGTCCATTACAGTATAATTTTTATATGCGTTTTCATTACCCGATACCACTTTTTCATAATCACGGTATATTTCTATATCGCCGGGATACGGCATTTTTCTGTTATAATAAAGCGTAGGTGCCTGTAAAACGCCCTGCTGATGCGTAAAGCAGGAAGGCTCGTAGGTATGAAAGGTGTAAATAACATTTTCATCATCGAAAACCTTTAATTTATCAAGGGTATATACCGAATTCCAACAGGTGCTGCCTATTATTATTTTACGCGTTTTATTCTTCCGTCTTAGTGCCGTTACGGTTTTTTCGGCAAGTTGGTTCCACTTTTCGGGGTCAACATTTCTTACCTCGTTAAGCATTTCAAAGGCAACGGCCTTGCGCTCCGAAAAATAATCTTCAAGCATTTCCCAAAGCGCAATAAATCTGTTTTGTAGTTCATCATCGTCAAGTAACTGCACCTTTTCCTCTATATCGCAATAATTTCCGACAGCCTTGTGAAGATTAAGCACAACATTAAGACCGTATTTTTCGCACCAATCCACGAAGTTATTTATTAAATCAAGTATCACTTCGCGGTAAACTCCCGGCTTTTCTTCAACAACTATCTGGTCAAAACCGAGCCTTATATGATCCATACCGAGTTCTTTTATGTAAGCAATATCACTTTCTGTAATATAAGTTTTGAAGTGCTCAAAATCACCGATAGTTAAATTCATTC
>JBMNVM010000222.1:0-2583 GCA_050946805.1 Acutalibacteraceae bacterium
ACCCGGCCCGTCAACGGCGCCGAGTGTCTGAAAGGAGCTTACATATCCCGTAATTTTTTCCATTGCTACACCGCCTTGTGGAAGGTTCGGATCAGCACCTCACGCTGCTGTTCTCTTGAGAGCTTGTGGAAGTTTACGGCATAACCCGAAACGCGTATTGTAAGGTTCGGGTATGCATCGGGGTTGTTGTAGGCCGCCACAAGGGTTTCGCGGTTGAGCACATTCACATTAATGTGATGCGCTTTTTGCGCGAAGTAACTATCAAGAATTGCAACCAGATTGTTTACCCTCTCATCCTCGGTTTTGCCTAAAGCGTCGGGGGTAATTGAAAAGGTGTTGGATATGCCGTCGCGGCAGTCGTCGTAGCTGAGCTTGGCAACCGAATTAAGGGAAGCCAGCGCGCCGTTTTCCTCACGGTTGTGCATGGGGTTGGCGCCAGGTGCGAAGGGGGAGCCCGCGGGACGTCCGTCCGGAGTTGCGGCGGTGTGCTTTCCGTACATTACGTTTGAGGTAATGGTTAAAATCGAGAGGGTATGAACCGCGTTTCGATAAGTCGGGGTCTTGCGCAATTCCTCAATCATCTTATGTGCGGTTTCCTTTGCTATCAGGTCTACACGGTCATCGTCATTACCGAATTTCGGGAAATCGCCTTCGGTTTTAAAGTCGGTTATAAACCCTTCAGGATTCTTTATCGTATTTACCGTAGCGTATTTTATCGCACTTAAGGAGTCCGCAAGAACAGATAACCCCGCAATTCCAAAGGCCATAAGACGCTCAACTTGGGTGTCGTGCAGCGCCATCTGAGATTTTTCATACGCATACTTGTCGTGCATATAGTGGATTATATTCATGGTGTTGACATAAAGCCTTGCAACCCATTTAAGATAGAAGTCAAAGCGCTTTACAACCTCGTCGTAGTTTAAGGTGTCGCCCTTTAAAACCTCCATCTGCGGGCCGATATGAATGCCGCTTGAAACATCGTAGCCACCGTTGATTGCAATAAGCAAAAGCTTTGCAAGGTTGCAGCGCGCTCCGAAAAACTGCATCTGCTTTCCGACCTTCATCGCCGAAACGCAGCAGGCAATCGCGTAATCGTCGCCGTAGATCGGGCGCATTACATCGTCGTTCTCATATTGTATCGAATCGGTATTGCAGGACACCTTTGCACAGAATTTCTTAAACTCGCTTGGCAGGCTCTTTGACCACAGAACGGTAAGGTTCGGTTCGGGAGCGGGACCCAATGTGTAAAGGGTGTTTAAAATACGGTAGCTGTTTTTGGTAACAAGGGAACGACCATCCTCGCCCATGCCGCCTACCGCTTCGGTAATCCACATGGGATCGCCGCCGAAAAGTTCGTTGTATTCGGGGGTGCGCAGGTGTCTTGCCAAACGAAGCTTTATGACAAAATCGTCAATAAGCTCCTGCGCGGCCGTTTCGTCCAAAAGACCGTTTTTGAAATCACGCTCAATATATATATCCAAAAAGGTGCTTACACGACCTAAAGACATGGCGGCGCCGTTTTGCTCCTTTATGGCGGCAAGGTAGCCGAAATAGGTCCACTGTATCGCCTCTTTGGCATTGGCTGCCGGACGGCTTATGTCAAAACCGTACATAGCCGCCATATCCTTCATGTAGCCTAAAAACTCAATCTGCTTTGCAAGTTCCTCGGCAAGGCGGATGTTTTCTTCGGTAAACTGTCCGTCAGCAAGCAAAGCCTTGTCCTTTTGCTTTTCCTCAATCAGACGGTCTATTCCGTAAAGGGCTACTCTGCGGTAGTCGCCGATAATTCTTCCCCTGCCGTATGCATCGGGAAGGCCGGTAATCAAATGAGAGCGCCTTGCCAGCCGCATTTCATCGGTGTATGCTCTGAAAACACCGTCGTTATGGGTTGTCTTGTAACGGAAGGCATCCTCAATTTTCTGCCCCATCTCATAGCCGTAGGCCTTGCAGGCCTGCCTTGCCATACGTATGCCGCCAAAGGGATTTACGGCTCTTTTTAAAGGGCTGTCGGTCTGAAGCCCGACGATAAGCTCGTTTTCCTTATCTATATATCCCGGGGCATAGGCAGTAAGGGAGGTTACGGTATCGGTATCAATATCCAGCACTCCGCCGGCCTTGCGTTCGCGCTCAAACAATTCGTTGACCTTGTCCATCAGCGCGCGTGTTCTGGGTGTGGCCTTTGCGAGAAAGGACGGATTACCCCTGTATTCGGTGTAATTCTTCTGAATGAAATCACGAACATTGATTTCTTCTGTCCATATTCCTTTGTTAAATCCTGTCCAATTAATGTTATCCATTTTCTTCACTATCCTCCGCAAATTGCCAAAAAACACTTTATCTCGGTGTTGACTATTATAGCACACCACAATATATTGTGCAATAGTTATTTTATATTATTTTAAAAAATTTTGAAAAAAATTTTTTAAAATCTGCGGGAAATTTTGTTGCTTTCAAACAAATAACATTAATTTTAACTGCTATGCCGTAATATGCAATATATTTTTGGTGATATTTACAATGGAATTTTTACCTTTTTGCTGTTATGATATGATTAACTTCTTTTTAAGGGTGATTGTATGAGAT
>JBMNVM010000223.1:0-2512 GCA_050946805.1 Acutalibacteraceae bacterium
TAAGATGTTGACAAATCAACAAGTTTGTGCTACACTACAAAACAGTTGTCGAAAAACCGCGAAAGGTTTGCCGAAAGAATAAAAGTTTAAATCAGAAAGAGGTTTACTATGAGTATTAAAATTTTTACCGACTCCTCTACCGATCTTACACAAAAATGGACAGGGCAAATCAACGTTATCCCGATTGCCGTACGCTTTGGCGACACCGAGTATTTAGACGGCCAAACTATCGATACCGATGAATTTTACAAAAAGCTTGAAAACAGCGACGTTTTGCCCACCACAAGCCAGGTTTCACCCTCTACCTTTGAAAATATTTTTGAAGAGGTAACCCAAAACGGCGACCAGGCTATTGTTATTACAATTTCTTCAAAACTGTCCGGAACCTTTCAAAGCGCCTGCATTGCGGCGGAGAAATACCCGAATGTGCGCATTGTCGACAGTTTAAATGTTACAATAGGTGCCGGAGTATTGGTGCAATACGCGGCCGAATGTGTCGCTGCCGGAATGGAGCTTAACGAGTTGGCAGAGCATTTGGTTAATATACGGGAAAATGTAAAGCTTATAGCCCTTGTAGATACCCTTGAATACCTTAAAAAAGGCGGCCGCATTTCCAAGACGGTTGCGTTTGCCGGCGGTCTTTTAAATATTAAGCCGATTATTTCGGTGGCTGAAGGCGAGCTTGCGCTTATCGGAAAGGCTCGCGGCACCAAGCAAGGCAACAGTTTTCTTATTGAAAAAATAAAAGAGCTGGGAGTAGACTACGCAAAGCCGATTTTACTTGGCTACACCGGACTTTCCGACCAGCTTTTGCAAAGCTTTATTGGTGACAGTAATGATCTATGGAGCGAGTTAGACTCCGCACCCGCATACACCCAGATAGGCAGCGTGGTCGGAACCCACGCAGGACCGGGTGCCATTGCGGCGGCATTTTTCAAAAAAGATTAAAAAGTTTTAAGGGGCGGTTTTATGAACAGATTCGAGCGTTTTTCTTCCACTGTTTTTAATATTTGCCGTTATTGGAACAAGATTGCGGCAGAAGAAATGAATAAGCACGATCTTAAGGCCGCATACGCCCTGTACCTTGTTACCATGCTTAATCACGGCGAGCCGATTACCTCCGCAAAGCTTTGCGAGCTGTGCGGAAGGGATAAAGCCGATGTTTCCCGTGCGGTCGCGACCTTTGAAAAAAGAGGACTGGTTGTTCGAAGTGGTGACAAAAACTACCGCGCTATACTTGAACTGACACCGCAAGGCAAAGAAATTGCAAAGCAGTTAAACAGCCGCGCAACCCTTGCTTTGAAGATGGCGGGAGAAGGCATTAATGAAGAAGGCCGTGAAAATTTGTATACCTGTTTGGATTTGATTTCAAATAATTTAAAGGAAATCAGCGAAAAAGGGCTGCCTGACGGTATAAATAAAGCTGATACCGATAATTAAATCGGTATTCTATTTTAACAAAACTCCACCTGTTACGGATATGTTTTGGCATTCGATCGCACATCACAAGCGTTTTTAAGATGTGCGAACGGGTGCCTTTAATTTTAGAAGTTTCTAAAGGTCTTTAAAGCAAAACCTTCTACTTTTATCCCTGTCAAGCGTAATTGACGGAGCGATTAGTTTTTTACCTGTCACCCTTTTCTTCGTTATATTTGACAAAGCGAATTATCTTACCTGCCACTTAATCTTACTTAAACGCAAAGTAAAATCCGTTGGTTCGATTTTTATGGTTGTTTTTGCCTTAATTTATGGTATAATAAAATTGTAGAAGGTAAAATATGGTTAAATATACGTAAACGGCAAACCGACGGTGATATAAACCTTAAAAATGAATACATACTTTTACGGGATATAGGCATATAATAATTGAGTGCATTAACCTAAAACCGCGCCTTATTACTTCGAAATTAGAAATTTCCAAAAATTTTTTGGTTTTGTTGAAAATTCAACATACTTTACCTGTCTGCCGTTGTATAATCAGTTGTAAAGTTAACTGGCAAACAGGAGGAAAAGTAAATGATTAGAAGAATTATTAAGATTAACGAAGAAAAATGCAACGGTTGCGGAGCTTGTGCACTCGCCTGCCACGAAGGCGCAATCGCCATGGTTGACGGCAAGGCAAAACTGATGCGCGAGGATTACTGCGACGGACTTGGCGACTGTCTGCCCGCCTGCCCGACCAACGCCATCTCTTTTGAGGAGCGTGAGGCACCGGCTTACAATGAAGCGGCGGTTTTGGCCGCAAAGGCCGCGAAAGCGCAGAGCCAAGAATCGGTACCGTTTAGCGGATGTCCCGGGACACGCTTTAAAACAATTCACCACGAAAATACCGCCGCACCTGCCGAAACGGTAACAAGCCGCCTTTCACAGTGGCCGGTACAAATTCAGCTGGTTCCCGTAAACGCACCATATTTTGACGGTGCCAATCTGCTAATAGCCGCCGACTGCACTGCCTTTGCATACGGCAATTTCCACAACGAATTTATTCGCAACCACATAACAATTATAGGCT